>NZ_DATJPM010000006.1 GCF_035506375.1 Methanocella sp. | reverse complement strand
TTCGCTTTTCTGACGAAGATTGCTTTAACTGAGCCCCTGGAGAATACGAACGAGTATGGTAGTACGATTGCGGAGCAGGCGAAGACTATCGGCGGGGGCCGGCCGCTCCTGCAGCGTTTAGGGGATTTGAAAAAAGGCCGGCGGTCCACCTGGGAACGCCTGAGGCGAAGCTACGTCGAGCCCACGCTTAAAGCCGTTACGCCGGGCGATATTTCCATGGCTTTGCCGCATCGGGTGGTCACTGATCTTCTGGAGGGCCTGGATATGCTGGACCGGGTGGTGCCTGGTGTGGCTTCCGATGCCACTTTGTTGTATGCTCCGGAGATCAAGTTCGCGGCCGTTCGCCCCGAGACGAGGGAGCATTTCGAGACGGCGGTGGTCGATGACCTCTACGTTTGTGGTGATGGGGCGGGAGTTACTAGAGGTATCGTGCCTGCCGCTGCCATGGGCATCGAGTGTGCCCGGGGCATCATCGAAAAAATAGAGAAATAGACAACTTTAAAAGCCCTTGGTTGTCTTATACTGGGACTGGAGCTGCAGCTTCTTATTTTTCCGGTAGAGCATTGCGTTAATGACGGCGGCGCTGCAGCGGTCCGCGACGATGTTCATGACGTCCATGTCTACCTTCTTATACGGGTGGATCTCCTTCCATTCCATGTGCAGCACGCCAATGATCTCCATCCGGTCCTTAATCGGCGCACCAAGGGCGGTCTTAAAGCCCATCTCCTTCAGTACCGGGCTGATAACACGGGGATCGGTCTGCAGGTCTTCCACGTAGAGGGGCTCGCCGGAAGCGGTGACAGTGCCCGAAAAGCCCCTTCCCGCAGGCACGGACAGCTTCGCTATGGCCGATTCATTAAAGCCGATACTGGCTTTCACGTTGATGCGGTCGTTCTCCTTCAGCAGGATCGCCCCTGCATCGGCTCCCATCGCCTGGGTGAGCCGTTGCAGTATCGATAGGAGCGTTTCTTCCAGGCTCTGGGCGTTCAATACGCTCTCGGAAACGTACATGATCATCGACAGCTCTTCGTTCGTATCCTTCAGGCGGTCAATGAGCTGCGACCATTCCTGGCTCATGCGCCGGTCTTCGGTGATGTCCTGCATGATACCGTACATGGTGAGGGGATTGCCCGAGTCATCGCGGGTCACCTCTTCCTCAACGCGCACCGTGCGCTCGGCGCCGTCTCCCCGGATTATCCGAATTTCTCCGCTGAACTTACCCTTCACGTGGAGGGCTTCATAGAACTTTTTCAAAACGGTTGCCTGCTCGTCCGGGTGAACGAACGATAAGAACTGGTCGAGGCTGACAGAGGGGCTTACCATCGGTATGCCCATAATATTGTATACCTCGTCAGATACCGAGATCCGGTCCGAGACCAGGTCCCATTTCCAGCTTCCTATGCCCGCGATGTGCTGGGTATACTTAAAGAGGGTCTCGCTCTCTTTGAGATTCTCCTCCATTTTCTTTCGCTCGCTGATGTCGAAGAACGTGATGAGGCCGGCGGGCTCGCCTTTATAGGTTATGTAGCCGGCGTTCAATTCCATCCACCGGGGCTCGCCGTTCCTGGAGATGAGCCTGCACTCATAGCTCGTCGGCGGCTGCTCGCCCTTCTGCCGGGCGAGGCCGCGCTGCCGGACGATCTCACGGAACTCGGGAGCGACGATGTCCCAGAATTTCATTTTAGCCAGGTCGTCACGCTTATATCCCGTCATCCATTCGACCGCCTGGCTTACGTCCACGATGCTCTCTCCCTGGTATATGACGACGCCCGCGTGGAGCTTTTCCATGATTATATTAAGCTTCTCCTCGCTTTCCAGCAGGGCGCCCTCCATGGCCTTGTGGCTGCTGACGTCCCGGAAACTGGCGACGGCCATAAAGCCTTTTTCCGACTTGATCGGGGTCACGGATACCTGGATCACGTGTATTGTTCCATCCGGCCTCCGGATCTCGAATTCCTGGTAACGGTCCGCGGGCCGCATGCCCTTCAGTATATCCTTACAGGTCGCCTGGAAGCGCTTATATGTCTTATCGTCCCGACTGTCTTCGGGCAGGATCGGGAACAGGATGTCCCAGGCGAACTTGCCCAGCGCCTGGTCGGCGGCTATGCCCGTGAGTGCCTCCTGGCTCCTGTTATAATCGATGATGATGCCTTTCTCATCGGTGATCATGATGCCGTCAGATGACTGCTCGATAATGCTCCTCAGCTTTTCTTCGCTCTCCCTTATGGTGAGATCGATGAGCTTCTCTTTCGTGACGTCCTCCAGGAGGATCGTGGCGCCCTGCTGGCCCTCCTCGAAGACCATGGGGATGAACTTCACGCTGAAGAAGCGCTCGTTACCCTTATGCTTGAAGTAGGCCTCGATGGACGATTCCTTTCCGCCCAGCGCGTCGGCGATGTTGGGCATGATGGAAGGCTCGAAGTCGAGGGCGGGCGAGATCGTGTTAAAATCTTTGTTAATGACGTCCTCCCGCTTCGCGTTGATGAACTCTAAAAACCTGTCGTTGACGTTGATGATCTTCCTATCGCTATTCAGTATCACGATCAGGTCGGAAGACAGACTTAACATCGAGGATACGGGCACCCTCTGAGAAATATAATACACTTTGGCGGGCCCGAAGGTCTTGACGTCAACGTTTCCCGAGATGGCAAGCATTTCCAGGTATTTGGCCACGGACTGTCTGTGCATCTTTATAGCCTTGGAAATCTCGAGGACGTTCATTCCTCTCGGATTCGCCTTCAGTACCTCTTTAATTTTAGTTAGCTCTTCCCTGTTAACGTCCATAGCTGGTCATATCTTCACTTTTATAAATTATATATACTCTTTGGTCGTACTGTTGGGCTGGAATAATTTGACGATATATTTTGACTATCATTTATGATGTTATCTTATGATGGACATAAAGCGCAATCTATATATACTTTTATTAGAATAACGTTTGTTGTGGAATCCATGATGCGAGGCAAGTATCACGGGTTTCTGGTGATTGAAATGCAAATAGGTTCGAATAAGGCAAAATTCATCATATTAATGGCAGCAGGGACGACGATGATAGCCACATATGTGCTGTCGTTCATGTTCTTCCCGTAGGTGAAAAATATAGACAAATTTATCATGAACATAAAAAGGAGACACGAAAATGGAACGGAACACGAAAAAATATACACTCAACGCCGGAATAATCTTCATTTCGATACTGGCGTTCGCTTACCTGACTACATATATACATGAGCTCGGCCATGCCATCATGATATGGCTCTGCGGCGGGAATATACTCCAGCTCAACGTGAATGGGCCCCTGTCCTTCGACAGCATCTCGGGCTATGTCATAACCAGCATGCCCTATAATATCCCGATCGTGATCGGCGGGACGCTGGCTACGACGATCGTCGCTGCCCTGATCTATCTCTTCTACCGGCGCACCATCCTTTCGTACATGATGCTCTGCGCGTCGATCTCTACACTCTATAATGCCGCCTACGCGCTGAGCGGGTTCGACGACTTCACCTGGCTCGCAACCCAGTCCTGGGCTGGCGTAATGCTCTGCGCAGGCTTCGTTATTATAAACTTATATATCGCTCAGCATGGCCTGTATGACCTATTCGACGATATGTGGGAGTACAGGACTCTCGACCGCCTGGGAGGTATCGCCAACCTTGGCCGCCAGACGCTTGCGGCCAAAAATTATGCGTCCTCAATGCTAAGCGTTTACAATTATCCAAAATAAAAACGAACCTAAAAACGCATTAGAAACGCCAAAACGCATAAAAACGTAAAAACGAAAAACGCATGAAAAACGTAAAAACGAAAAACAGCAAACAAAGGGGGGCTGTGAAGGATGTGTCTCCCTTCACACCTTCTTTTTTCTATTTTTATTTGCTGTGTTGGATATGCCTTTTTAAGTCTCGGAGTGTACTGAGGCACTATTTTTCACCACAAAGGCACGAAGAGCACGGAGGCTCACAAAGTCTTTTTTATAATTAAGAGACAAAGGGCACAGAGCCGCTTTTTGAACTTTTAAGATACAGGATATGATGGCACAGGGGCAAAAAGTGCTCTTGTTCATTCCACTGTGTCTTTGTATCCTTCGTGCCCTGATGTCAATGAACCGGCTTTGTGATTCTTTGTAACTTAATCTAAAAAGAAAACTTTGTGATCCTCTGTGCTCTTCGTGCCTTTGTGGTGAATAATAGTGCCCTCTGTGCCCTTATAAAGCTTAAAATAAAGGAGCAATTCAACACAGCATTAATAAGGTGAAAACAGTTCTTGGGTACTCATTGCAAGCTTATAATTAAGTCATGATCTCAATACTAAAATTATACCAGATTGATTAAGATCTCATGGATATGTTAAACGTTTAGAAAAACAGCAGGCTAAGCGATAGAAAAGGCTCGCTAAACCTAGTATGCCGAATGGTCGCCGAGGCACCGCTCGTCGATATCAAAGTAGTGGACGTACATGTGGTCGGACGCTATGTCCATATAGTCGTCGGAGACCAGGGATTCGATGAACTCCCGGGGAGACTCGAAGCCTAAGAGGCGGTAATACCTGGACGCTGCCGTAACGATGGGGACCTTATGGACCCCGGTCAGCTTAAAGTTCCTGTACACGATAGTGAGAGTGTCGCCTACATCTCCAAGCTTATGGCTATTGATGATCACGCGCCGGCCTTTAATGGACAGGGCGTCCAGGTCGCCTTTAGTCAGATACATATTCTCGATCAAACGCTACATACCCCCTTAATATCTAATGCTTCCTGGCGGACTTCTTTGCCGCCTTCTTGAATACCAGAGACAACTCAGTCAGCTCGCTTTCCAGGTAGTCGCAAGTCACGTGTTCGCTCAACATATCGCGCCGGATATCCTTTGCGCTACTGGCCACCTCGATCTTTGCCGACTGCTTGAGCTTTGCCAGCAGGTCGTCGTTCAGGACCAGCGGGTCTTTCTGCGCATTTTTCGCATTTTGTGCCGGTATATCCATTATCGGCTCCTTTATCCCTGACGCCGGCCCTGATACCGGCTTAGCCTCGGTGAGCGGTGCCACAGGGGACTCTAACGCTACGGCCGCCGCATCTTTTACAAGCGCAATATCGGGCGTTAAATTGACGGTGCTCTTATACTTTATTGCGAATTCCTTTACGTCTTCGATAATTTCTTTCATCTCCGGGCCGGCTTCGACCAGTGGCAGGACTTCCTTATAGTTCTGGACTTTCTCGACCTTTATGGACTCCAGGACTATGGGCTCTTTCTCCACCACCGGCTCGGCCGGTTTCAATTTTGCCTTGCCTATGCCCTCCGGATTCATGATGATCGAGTTAAGCTGCTCGTCGATCGCCTGAATCTCCTTGCTCTTCGGCCTGAACAGCCGGCCCGCTGCGAGCGCGATGGTCGTCAGGGGACTCGAATAGTGTGCCGTATTGATGGCCGGTACGGTCCCGGCATTTACGTTCGTAACCATCATTATGCCCTCCATTTGATTATTCATATTTTTTACAGATCTTTTGCCTCCTATGTTGATGCCTATGACCATTTTCACACCCCCGAGAGTGACGTGAAAGTGAATATCGACTGCACGACTACCGGCACGACGAGAAGGACGATGCCCGAGAGCACCGCCATGATGGAGCCGTAGAAATACAGCATATAGGTATCTCCGCCGTCCACGTATTTTGCAGACAGGGTATCGGCTATGGTCAGAATTACGACAAGCGCCACGCCGAACGTGGCCAGGAGATGCGTCGGAACGTTCTGGAACATCGTGAAGCCCAGCGAGTTCACCGAGAAGCCCGAGCCCGAGATATCGGTGCCCGAGTTGAACGACATCGTACTATACAGGTTTGTTATCATCCCTGAGAATATGATGAGGATCTGGATCACGAACAGGGTGAGCGCGCACATGGCCGTATGCATCGGAAAGATGAGCGTCGTGAAGCTGGACGAGACCAGCCGGCGCTTCATGCGGAGCAGCACGACCTCCATGTTGGTGTTGTTCACGAGCTTGCCGATCCTGTCGGCGTCGCCGCCCATGTCGATGGCGTCGGTAAAGATGTGGGTGAACTTGCTGATGAGCTCGCTGCCGCTGTTGCCAATGAACTTATTCCAGCATACCTTCGGGTCAAGGCCCATGACCAGCCGGATATAGAGCTTCTGGACCAGCGGCTCCAGGCTTCCGATGGACTTCTGGTCGACCTTCGTGATGCCTTCCTTTACTGTAAGGCCCATGCTGCCGACCACCGAGCCCAGCATTTTGATGAACTGGGAGTAGTCCTCGTCCCGCTTCGTGACGTTCTTATTGTCCCTCCACCCGATCAAGCCCATAGGGGCGATTATGAGGCCGAGGACAATGAGTATGATGCCCATGTCGACGCCCACCGCGAACATGGCGATTGACAGTATAGCGGCGACGGGCAGGAGGATCTTGCTCATATCCTTGATCCTGTCCTGCTCGGGGGAGCGAGTTTCCATGCTGTGGGTCTTAAGCTCCTTCGGGGCTTCCGACCGGAGCACGAACGAGCCTATGCCGGCGATCAGGGCTATCACGATAAGCGTGGCACCGATCATCGTTTCCGGATCGCCCATGTTATAGATGCATGTCGATAGCAGCACTGTCACTGACATAAATGACACGGAGACGAGCAGGGCGGTGTAGGCGTCAGTCCACTTTTTCATGGACTCCAGGCTCCTCTCGTACTCGTTCTTGTAGATGACCATCATGGTCTGCCACTCGCTTTCGAGGAACTTGGCCTCGGGCTCGCCGGCGGCCATCGCGTTTGAGAGGCGCATGAGGAGGTCCTTTAGTCTCCAGTTCGAGACCCTTTCCGCCACGATGTTACACGCCGTGCCGTACTCGTAATTCCAGTTCTTGGCCAGGACGTAGACCTGGTTCATGTATTTTGAGCAGGCGTACTCGTCGCGCTCCGACACGCGCTTGAAGATCTCGTCCCTGCTGATGTTGGCCGTGGCGATGGAGTTCATGTAGGTGACCATGTAGAGGACGTCGATGTCGATGCGGTTGTTCTCCATGTATGTGCGGAAGTAGCTGATAATGGGCTCGAATAGCGATAAAAAGCTGTTTAATAGCCCTTTCAGGCTAAACTGAGACTTTTTCGCCTTCTCCGAATTTGCAGTTACTCCGCTCATCGTTCATACCTCCAGCTTGAGCATGCCTTGCTTTTCGACCTTGGTGATGGTCTGGAAGAACTCGTCGTAGTCCGTGACGCCGGACTCCTTGAGCTTCATCAGGATGTTCTTGCGCTTCTCGATCTCGTCGTACATGAGGTGCATCTTATTCTGGGGTATGCCCAGCTTCCGGGCGATCTTTTGCTCCAGCAAGTAGCTCGACTTATTGGCCCGGAACTCGAACTTATCCGTCACCGGGTCCCAGGAGAAAGCCTCGATATAGTTGAAGCCTTTGGTCTGGGGGTTATAGCCGACGATCTCGTTGATGGACATGACACGGCGCACGGTTCGGCCGTCGGGCCGGCGCACGGCGCTCTGGATGATCACTAAGTTAAGGTTATCCACGTACGTCTTCGGGACGTTAATGGGGTCGCCGGTGAGACGCTGGATGAGCTTTTCGACTGACGCCGCATGGAAAGTCGACATGACCGGGTGGCCTGTCTGTATGGCCTGGAAGGCGATGGCGCCTTCTATGCCACGGATTTCGCCCACGATGATGTAGTTGGGGCGCTGCCTTAACGCCGCCTTCAGCAGGTCGAACATGCCGACGTCCGAGGAGTTCTCTCCCTTGTTGCTGGCCCGGGTGATCTCTCTCGTCCAGTTCTTGTGGGGCACCTGGACTTCGGCCGTATCCTCGATGGACACGATTTTTGCGTTCGGCGATATGAATGCCATGATGGCATTTAGCGTGGTCGTCTTGCCGCTCGCGGTCTCACCGCTGACGAACAGGCTCATGCCTTCCTGGATCATGATCCAGAGGTAGGCGGCCATATTATAGTCGATCGTATTCGACCCGATGATGTCCTGAATGCTCAGCGGCTTCGCGTTGAACTTACGGATGGTGAAGTTGCTGCCCCTCTTGGATACGTCCTCGCCATAGACGATGTTTATACGACTGCCGTCCGGGAGCGTGGAGTCGATAATCGGGCTGGCGTAGGTGATAGGCTTGCCGATGCGCTCCGATAGCTGGAGCACGAATTTGTTCAGGTCCTCCGGGTTGAACTCGATGGTCGTCTTCAGGCCCTTGAAGACCTTATGCTCCAGGAAGATGGGGCCGTAGCCGTCACAGGTAATATCCTCGATGTTCGGGTCGATGATGACGGGGTCCAGCAGGCCCATGCCTATCTTATCCCTCAGCATCAGGTATTCCAGCGCCTGGTACTCGCCTGCCGTCAGGTAGAGCTTCTCGTTATTCTCCTTCTTGCCGGACACGATGGCCAGCAGGCCGGACAGCATGTTCGCCGAGACCTTGCCATTCTTAGCGCCATGACCGGCGGGGGCTTTATCATTGGCATCCTTCTCGGGCGGTTTGCCATTGCCGATAACGCATAGCTGCCGCAGGCATTCCTTGAGAATATCCCGCCGCTCTTCCGGCGTCTTAGGATCGAACTTCGATACCAGGTCGACCAGGAGCTTTTCGGCGAGTGGGACGTATTTTTTCACGTCAGAGATGAAGCTGGGCTCCACCGGGATGTAGTAGTTCCGGACGTCATTCACGTCCGGATAGATATGAATATAAACGGAATCGCCCACCGGATAGAGGACGTTCGGAGCCTTCAACTCGCCCAGCTTCTTATCGAGCCTGGGATAGAATTTCGGGATCTCCACGGTGTCGGGCGGAATGAGGTGGAAATAGTCCAGCAGGAACGGGTTCTTTTCGACCTCCTTCTTCGTGGCGTCATCCAGGCTGTTAAACGTGCTGCAGCTGGTAAGCTTAGAGTGATCGTGGACGTCGGGGCTTGTATTTATTGCGAATGGTAGGTTGACTTCAGCTGCCATGTTCTCACCTTATACCGATATGGACGAATAGGGCACGACCTTCAGCCCGTAGCCCGGGTGCACTTCGAAGCTCACCATGTTCCCGGCGACCTTCTTCGCTCCCCGCATCTTGACGACTTCCATCATACCGACGTTCTTGTCGCCCACCGTCTCGAGCCGGAGCTTGATGTGGCCGTCCGCGATGGACCGTATGCGTGTCAGCGTATCCTCATCGAAGGCGTAGGAGTGTAAAGTGATGATCACGGTCTTTCCCCGGTCACATTCGCTCTTACACTCGGTGAAGAAGTTGAACAGGCTCTCCTGGCTCGCGCAGAACGTGAATGGCGTGAACGAGTCGATGACGATGAGTTCCTCTTTCGCCTCGCGGATACAATCGATCATGTGGAGCAGGAAATTTTTCGACAGCTCCTCGGTCCACTTGACCCCTTCCAGGTCGATGGGGTAGATCTTCAGGTAACCCCAGGCGAAATAGTCGGAGACGTCCATGCCGAGCTCCTCCATCTGGTGGAGCAGGCTGTGGGAATTATATTCGCTGGTGAATATGGCGGCGCTCAGGCCATCGTTCATGCCTCCCCAGACGATCTGCTGGCAGAGGACGCTTTTGCCCGTGTCGTTCGCTCCCTCCAGGAGGTTCAGCGAGTTCAGGGGCAGGCCGTCGGCGAGCTTCTTGTCGATCTCAGCGTTGCCGGTGGGCAGGACCCGCTTCTTTTTTTCGCGCATCTCAGCTTGTGTATCGGCCATCATGTTTGTGTCTCCTCTTTGCCCTCGTTTACTACCGGGATATAGCCCGAAGTCGTCATGCCGTTCGGCACGGTGATCATGAGCCAGCCTACGATGCCCGTCTCCGGTCTCTCTGGTAGTGAGACCTGGCAGACCATAGCCTCGCCAGGATCCCAGACCCTGGGGTTGATAATGTCCGGCGTTATGTTCACCATCGTCCACGAGGGCTGCGTTGCATTGATATCGTTCGAGTAGGGGATCCAGTACGTCCGGGTCTTGTTATCCGTCCGGTTGCTCAGGGTGATGAACATCTCCATTTTGGTTATATTGACTATCTTCGTGTCTCCCGTGTTGTGTAACGTCATCGTGAACGTGTTATTATTAAGGCTGACGTAGTCGTATTCGACCGAGATCTGGGTCTTGAGCTGGTCGTTCTTCACGTTCATGACGTCCTTGAGCGTCGATGTCATGCCGTCCATGGACGCCGTAAAGCCCGAGAAGAGGGCGTAGGATACGACCATCAGCACCATCAGCGCGATCCCCGATGCAATCACAGAATCAAATCCCATGGCAACACCTCAGACCGTGAAATAGTCCTCGCAGAATACGCCGTTATACAGGACGGCCCTGATCTTGTAGTCGTTACCGGGAGTGAATTTCTCGTCCGAGACGATCTGGATCTTCATCGTCTCTCCGGGGTCCCATCGGCCATTGCCGTTATCGTTCTCGATCTCGAAGGTCCAGGAGGGCGCCGAAGTGGCGTTCAATACCGCCCTGGCCATGGCCGAATTTGTTTCACCGTAGAAAATATCCGTATTATTAAAGCTCGACGGTAAAAGCTGCGTCTTACCGGTGTTCTTCAGCCACGCGGTAAGAGTATATTCCTGGTCAGTTGTTTCGTAGATGAACTTGATATCGGATTTCATCCGGTCGTTCACGGTGCTCGTGGTACTCGTGATCGAGCCGGCCATGCTGTAGACAGAGGGGAAGACGGCGCTGATCAGCGCGACCGCGGCGATGATCGTCGCGATCATCAGTAATGCGCTGCTTATGACTTCCGATGCCATCTTCCTCTGCCTCCAGTACCTGCTTAGATGTAACTAAATTCGCTTTCATATTATATTCAAAATAATTTACAGGATGTTCAGTGTGCGATCCTCGTACCCGAGCATGATCGCCAGCATCCTCGAATCCATGTCCTTGTCCCTGGGATTAAGGATAAGGAAGAGCGCGTACATATCGCCCACGCATTCCTTGATGTCGATGTCCTTGGGGATCGGCTCCACCTCCGGGCATACGAGCTTGCACATCTTCTCGATGATAGCCCGCGTCTGGGGGTTCAGATAGCCCATGGACACGTATGCGTCCAGCAGGTTATAGAACCGGGCAGTGCCGTTCTTCATGACGACCGACTTGGTCCACTGCATGAGCTTTATGATAGTTTCAGGGTCGAGCCTGGCCGGGTCCCTTGAGCGGACGGCAGCCTCGCGCTCCTTGATCTCTTCTTTCATCTGCTTCAGCAGAATTTTCGCATCCTCGAATTCGCTCATTAACGCATCCCGCCTTTCAGCCATCTCTTCGATCACCGGATCGGCCAGCGGTGGAGTAGCCTGTACCTGGGGGGCAGGATCTACTGGCTTCGCCTTGGCAACGGGTGTCTCTTTCTTTTCCATTACCAGTGTCTCCGGCGTTTCCAGCTCTTCCGGCTCGTCCAGCTCATCGACCGGCTCTGCGGGCGCATTGCTCATATCTCTCACCTCAATTCCTGCGGTAGGAGCCTGGAGCTGCTGCAGGTTGACGAAGGGATTCTTAGTATTGTTCATCTCGTCGCGGATGTCGATCATCAGCTTCTTGATGGATACCTTGAGTACCTCGAGATCCTTCTCCATCGCGTCGATCCTCTTCTGGTCGTCGCTTGTGTACACCACATCTACAGCAGCATTATCCAAGTCTTACAGCCTCCTGCATTGTATCATTCCCTGTCTTGTGTCTCAGAACTTTAAGTCGCAAACCCTTTCAAAGAAAATTGAAAGGGTGGTGCGGCTGTCTTAGTACAGCGCCATTGTGTTGTGGATGGCGGCCGGTATGGTGACCGTAATCGGCAGGGTTGCTCCCTGGGGCGGAATAACGGTTAACGTGACTATGTCGTTCGGTTTGACATCCGATGCAGTACCAGAATCAACCTTGCTCGTAGTGT
>NZ_DATJPM010000005.1 GCF_035506375.1 Methanocella sp. | reverse complement strand
CCGAATGATAAATTATTCCTGATGCAGCAGGTGTACGCGACTCTTTTTTCCCTGGCCAATAAGCTCCAGGTGAAGGGAGACGAGTACCTCGAAGGCCTGACGTCGAGGCAGATGATGACGATGATCGCAATCATCCATTTGCCGGAAGACGGGGCATCGTTGAATAATATCGCGCGAAAGCTCGGGACATCCAAGCAGAATGTAAAACAGCTGGTCGCCAACATGGAAAACAAGGGGTTCTTGGCGATGATGCCGAGCGAATACGATGGGCGCTCCTACAACATCACGATCACCGAATCGGGAAAACAAGCCCTGCTGGAAAACGGCGAACGGGGAAATCGACTATTCGACGATGTTTTCAGGGATTTTACCCTCGAAGAGTTGCATACGCTCTGGAGCCTGTTGAAAAAGCTATATCGCTTTGATGGGGAAGAGCAGGACGGCTTTGAGGAAGCCGTGGAATTCAAAGGATAGTGAAATTGAAAACCGGGTTTGATTGGAAATGCCTGTAAAATATGTCCGGAGGTATTTAGAATGAAGTTAGAAATACAACCGCTGGTGGCCTTATGCGACGAGAAGGTCAGTATCCGCGTATCGGGGCTACCGGCATCTGAAAAGGTTAAAATAAGCGCGTCGATGAGTTTGCCATGGGCGAAAACCGTGGTGCTCGAATCCTTCGCCTGGTTTACGGCTGATCAGGGCGGCAATGTCGACCTGTCAAAGCAAAAACCCGATGCCGGAACCTACGACTACGTTGATGGCATGGGCCTTATCGCATCCATGGGTCTGGTCTCGGGTGACATTAAGGATATAGGCCAGAACATCTCCGTGGATGAGAATCTGTTCATCGACATCGTGGCCGAAAATGGGCCGGATAGGACAACGGCAAAGCTGGAAAGATTGTTCAAATCGCCGGATATTAAACGCCTGGGGATCAGGGAAGAATTCGTCGGAGACTTATTCTACACGGATGATAAGAACAACCAAACGATCGTATTCCTGGGCGGCTCGGGCAGCGGCCTCGGCCCGAACATGCCCGTCGCGGCGGCACTCGCTTCCCATGGCTTTAATGTTCTATCCCTGCCATATTTTGGTGAGAAGGGGTTGCCCGCGCAGCTGTCGGAGATACCGCTGGAATATTTTGAAAGGGTATTCAAGTGGCTGTCCGAAAATCCTATCACAGGCGGTAAGGCGATACAGCTTCTGGGCATGTCCAAAGGCGCCGAGCTGGCCTTGCTCCTGGCATCCCGGTATCCATTCATTACAAAAGTGGCGGTGTGGGCACCGCACGCATATTGCTTCCAGGGGATCGCCTTCAAGAACGTTTCCTCGTGGACGCATGGGGGAAAACAATTGCCCTTCATCCAATTGAAGAACCGCTGGGTATTTGAAAGCGCGATAAGGGGAATGATAAAAAATGAGCCCTTTACATTCACCTATACTTATAAGAAGGGCCTTAAAGTGGCAAAGAACAAGGAAGCCGCCCGGATCAAAATCGAGAATTCCAATGCGGACCTGTTACTGTTCGCGACCACCGACAACGGCATGTGGAATACCTATGACGGCTGTATGCAAATAATGGATACGCTGCGACAAAGTAACTACCCGCATAAATATGACCTGGTCATTTATGAGGGCGCGGGTGAACCGTTTTACGTTCCTTACATATTACCGGCGGGCGAGACGACGATGAAGATGGCGCCGAGGCTCGTGTTATCCATGGGCGGCACCCTTAAAGCGAACGCATTCACGAAGGCGGATTCATGGGAGAAGACCATCCGGTTCTTTAAGAACGAGTGACCGGGTTCCATCCTTTCAATTTGATATCGGGCTTAGGCGTTTGCCTATGCCTTCGACTATTTAGTTTCAAGAACGTTAAAAAAATAGGAATGATCATTTGTTCTTAACGCTGTCCAGGAACCGGATGACCTCCTCGGTCTTCTGCGCCCCGGTCGTCATGTCCTTGATGGAGACCTGCCCGCCGGCCATCTCCTTCTCGCCGAGAATCAGCAATGTCTTCGTGCCGATGCTGTTGGCGTATTTCATCTGGTTGCCGAAGTTGCGGCCCAGCAGGTCTGTCTCCACGACGAGCTGCTTTTCACGTAATGCCTGCGCTAAGAATAGGGCAGTTTCCATGTACTGCGGCGAGGTCGTAAGGATGAAATAATCCGTGCTTATCTTCTCTTCCGGCCACACGCCGGCTCGCCGCATAAGTATTTCCAGGACCGCGTCGCCCATGCCGAAGCCCACAGCAGGGATCGAGTCCCCGCCGAAGAGCTCGATGATCTTATCGTAGCGGCCGCCGCCGAAGATGGCACGCAGCTCGCCCTTCGTGTCGTAGCACTCGAACACGGTACCGGTATAATATGCAAGGCCCCGGATGACCGAGGGGTCCAGCTCGCAGTACTGCTCCATGCGGTACATCACCAGGAGGTCTGCCAGCTTTTCCAGGCTCTCGAAACCTGACCGAGTCTGCTCGTTTTCTAATGACAATAAGGCCCTTAGCTTTTGCAAGGCCTCGAGGATGGGGCCCCGTGAATCCAGGATCGAAAGCAGCCTGCCGATCTGAATGTCGTCCAGGCCGGCCTTTGAGAGCAATTCCTTGAACTCAGAGTGCGTGATCTTGTAACGTTTATCTATAGCTGCGAAAACCGCCTCTCGCTTATCGGCGATGCCCATGCTTTCGAGCACGCCCTGCATGAGCCGGCGGTCGCTGATCTTGAAGATGAACTCGCCTTCGAGGCCGAGTTTCAGCATGATATCGATGCCCACGGCGAGGACTTCCGCATCGGCTTCGGGCCCGGGCACGCCGAATATGTCGACGTTAAGCTGGTAAAATTCCCTGAGGCGGCCGGATTGCGGCTCTTCGTAGCGCCACATCTTGGGCATAGAGAACCACTTTATCGGGCGCTTCAGCGACCTGGAGCGCTCCACGACCATTCGGGCCACGGTGGGCGTCAGCTCGGGGATCAGGGTCACGTCGCGGTTTCCCTTATCGGTAAAATTAAAAGTCTGGGTGAGGATCTCCTCGCCGCTCTTTACCCGGAATAATTCCAGCATTTCCAGGCTTGGCGAGTCAACCTCCCGGAAGCCGTATGGCCGCACCGTACAAAAGATCTTATCCAGCACCTTGCGGCGGGCGGCCATTTCCTCGGGATAGAAGTCCCTGAAACCCTTGAGCGATTGAAACTTCATGAATACCACTTAAGTCGTATAGGAGGCGTTAATGTCGACGTACTTATGCGTGAGGTCGCAGCCCCAGGCCGTCGCCTTCGCCTTGCCCAGGCCGAGCTTTGCGGTCACGAAGAGCGTATCGCCGCTCATGATTGCCTTGGCCCTGGCCAGGATCGCCTCGCCGCTTTTCGGCATGCCATGATCGACCAGAGCCACGGAATCCTTACCGTTTGAAAATATGAGAGTGACTTTGGCAGGGTCGACGTCGCAGGATGAGTAGCCGACGGCGCACACGGCCCTACCCCAGTTGGGGTCTGTGCCATAGACTGCCGCCTTGAATAAGGGAGAGCGCACGATGGCTTTGGCTCCTTTTCTGGCTTCCTTCACGGTCCTTGCGCCCTCGACGGTCGCCTCGATGAGCTTCGTGGCACCTTCGCCATCCCTGGCGACCTGTTTGGCGATCTCAATGCAGACCTTTTCCAGCCCCTCCTGAAACTTTTTCATGTCAGGCTTACCGGACAGGCCTGTTGCAATTAGAGTAACGGTGTCGTTGGTGCTCGTATCGCCATCCACGACGACCATGTTATAGCTCTTATCCACGGCCGTCCTCAGGCACTTTTGCAGTGTCTCGTGGGGTATATCCGCATCGGTAAAAATGAACGAGAGCATGGTGCCCATGTTGGGCTCGATCATGCCTGAGCCCTTGGCGATAGCGCCTATGCGGATGCTGCCGTCTATCTCTACTGCATATGACTTGGGCACCAGGTCCGTGGTCATGACGGCCTTGTTGGCGGCCAGGCTGGCTTCGGGCGTATCTCCCAGCTTATCGAAGACTTCTTCGAAGTGCCCTTTGATCCATTCCATATTCAAAGGCCGGCCGATGACGCCCGTGGAGGCGACACCGATGGTATGCGGGCTTACCCCAAGGCGACCGGCGAGCAAATTCACCATGGCGATGGCGTCATGGATGCCCTGTTCGTGGGTGAATGCGTTGGCGCCGCCGCTGTTGGCGATGATGCCGTTGAAAAGCGCGCCGTTCGTCCGGACGTGGTCCATCGTGACGAGCACCGGGGCCGCCCTCACCTTGTTCAGCGTGAACACGGCAGCCGCCGGGCCCTTCGCCTGCATGATGGCCAGGCCCATCTTTCCGTCCTTGATGCCGTACGCCCTGACACCCTTCACGGCGCAGATGCCGCCCTCGATGGTCTTCATTTGTTAGCAGTTCCTCCGAGCCCATGGATGATATCGTCGCGAGTGATGATGCCGACGAGCTTTCCACTCTTAAGGACTACCAGCCTATTAACCTTATGCTTGACCATTTCCGCGGCCGCGTCTTCGATATCGTCGTCCGGGGCGACAGAAAGCACGTCCTTTTGCATGATGGTGCCCACGTTCTGTTCGCCGACGTCTTTTACGGATTGCTGGAGGTGCCGTAGCTGCAGGATCTCTTTCACCGGTATCTCGATCAGCACTTCCAGGGGACTGGGCATCCACACCGAGCGGAATGGCTCTGGCACGACCAGGAGGCGCATGATGTCAGCCTCGGTGACGACGCCGACGACCATATTCCCTTCGATCACCGGCAGGCCGCTAATATCCTTCTCGCTCATCAGCTTCACAACGCTCTCGATGGGATCGGACGGCTTGCAGGTGATCACGTCCCTTGTCATGACTTCTTCGACTTTCATAATATCCTCTCAGGGTGGCAGTCCGCTCATCCATATTCCCGTACGCTCATCGAAGCCATACATGAGGTTCATGTTCTGGATGGCCTCTCCCGCCGAGCCTTTTACCATGTTATCGATAGCGGAGACGATGACGATACGGTCTGTATCTTTTTCGATCTCGAACGCGATGTCACAGAAGTTGGATCCGCGTACGTTGGCCAGCGAAGGCTTACTCATTCGGATGAAAGGCTTTCCGGCATAGAATTCTTCGTATATGCCCCGCACTTCATCGTCTGTCAACGGCTTATTCACCAAGGCGTGTGCCGTCGTCAATATCCCCCTGGTAGCGGGGACGACATGCGGCGTGAAGTGGACCTTCGCCTTATCGTTCAGGGCGCCCAGCTCCTGCTCGATCTCCGCCTTGTGGCGGTGCGTGGTCAGGTTGTACGCGCGGACGTTCTCGGCGACATTCGGGTAGTGCGTAGTTTCGCTGGGCTCCTGTCCTGCGCCCGAAATGCCCGACTTGGAGTCGAACACGATCCGGTCCACGAAGCCGGCGGCGACCAGCGGTGCTCCCGCCAATATCGCTCCAGTCGGGTAGCATCCGGGGTTGCCGACGACTGTTGCGTTCCTGATCTCTTCAGGATGTAGCTCTGGCAGGCCATAGACCGTCGGCCTGGGGTCGGAGTGCCTCTTATTGTAGACGGCCTCGAACACCTCGGCCGGCAGCCGGTAGTCCGCGCTCATGTCTATGACCTTCAGCCCCGCGTCGACGAGGCCCGGCACCACGTTCATCGCGGCCCCGTGGGGTACCGCCGTAAAGACCAGGTCGCATTCGTGCGCTATGGTCGCCGGGTCCACGTCCTCGAACTTGAGGTCGAGCAGGCCCTTGAGGTTGGGGTGCATCGCGTCAACGGGCTTTCCCACGTGGCTCCTGGACGTGACCACGGTCACCTCGGCCTTTGGGTGAACGCACAAAAGCCGTAGAAGCTCGCCACCGACATAGCCGGTGCCGCCGATTATTCCGACTCGTAACATTCTTTTCTCCACCATTGATGAATTTAACAATCGCTTTCCTTGATCTTTTCCCGGATATGACTACTGGACGCGTAGGGCGCCGTATCGCACTTCGTGATCCGCACCACCTTCGCTTTCAGACCCTTGCCTATGAGCTGTTTCTGGAGCGCGTCCTCGTCCCAGTGCTGGTTAAAGCCGATCGTGATAATGTCCGGGTCTATCTCGCGGATAGGCTTGAACATGTCGTCCTCGCTGCCCAGTACTGCGTGGTCGACGCACTTTAAGGCCCGCACCATGAAGAGCCTCTGGTCTTCGGGCACAAGGGGCTTGCGCTTATGCTTAATCGTGATGTCCCGGGCCACGATGACGTAGAGCTCGTCGCCCAGCTTTCTGGACTCGCTCAAATAAAGTACATGGCCGGGGTGCAGGATATCGAAGGTCCCCGTGGCCACGACGCGCGTCATTTTCCGGTCTCCACGACGGGCAGGCTCAACCGCTCTCCGGCGGGGTTGTAGCAGACCCAGTCTTTTTCCGTGTAAGGGTAAGCGACGATAATATTATAATAGCCTTTAGCGCCGAACATGTCGATGTCCGCCTTGGAGAACCGGAGGTCCGGAACGGGATGGCTATGGACAGAGCCGACGATGGACGTGTCGATGGGCATCATGCTCAGGAGCATGTGCGCCGAGCCCTCGTCGGACGTGGTGCCGGGCACCAGGACTATCTCGGAGATAAGGCGGCCGTCCGAGCGCAGTAATCCCGCGAACTCATGGGGATGGGTGGACTTGCTCGCCGCCAGGATGAACTCTAGAGCGTCCCGGGCAATGCCGGTAACGTTTTTTCTCATGGCCATGTTATCACATATGTAAACGTTTTTTCCCCGCTATGTACTTTTCGTAGTTAAGATGAACAGCCGCCGTGGCTTCTACGGTTAAAAGAAAAGTTTATGTATATTTAGCCCATTTATATTTTGGGGACAATAAACAAGGGGTTGGATACGGATGGATAGCCTACTTATTGTAGATGATAATATGGAATTGCTTTGCCTGTACAAAAAATTCATCTCCCATTACGGAAAATACGACATCGCGGGCATGGCCGGGAATGGAAAGGATGCCATAATTAAATATAAAAAGATGAAAAAGAAGCCGGACCTGGTCTTAATGGACGTGAATATGCCGGATATCGACGGAATTTCCGCCGCGAAGGAGATCCAGCGATATGATAAAAAGGCAAATATCATCTTTGTTACAGCGGAGCAGATATATCATTCGGATCTGCCGCCCGAGCTTTCGGATACGGATATACTGAGAAAGCCCTTCTCCAGGGCGGAATTCATCAGTGCCATCGCAAAGGCGTTGCGAAAGCATCCGGCCGACGAAAACTAAAAATACCGGCCGGAGATACACTTTTGTTCAGGTGAGCCAGTGGGTGCCGGAAAGCCATTCGGATTGACGGTCAGGGCGGTTATTTACGATGAGAGCGGGCGTATACTTCTATTAAAGCGGTCAATGATGTCCAGGAATTACCCGGGCAAATGGGAGTTCCCCGGAGGCAAGGTCGACCCTGGCGAGCGTTTTGACGATGCGGTCCTGCGCGAGGTAAGGGAAGAGACAAGCCTGAACTGCACTATTAAGCGCTTTATTGGAGCGGCGGAGGCACAGCTTCCCCATGTTAACGCTATCCAGCTGGTCATGGAAGTGGAAGCCTCCGGCACGATCGTCATCAGCCGCGAGCATGAAGGGCTTCGATGGGTTGCTCCTGCCGACTTACTCTCAATTGACATGGTTGATTGGACTGTACCTTTCGCTAAAGAGCATCTACTTGAGCATATAAAATGAAAGTCTCCCGTATCATACCATTAATGATTTCAGTTTTATAGATCTAATTGTCTTATTAGCCTCGGCATACGCCGGCGGAACAAACGATAAACCCGTTTATAATGGTTATACTTTTTCACGATTTTCTTGGGGCAGCTTAAAAGCCCACGGAAGCGTCCTTTTTTATGAGACCCCATGAAGCTTTCCCCGCATTTCGTCGACCCGGCATCCTATGGCACTTATAGCCTCTCCTGCATACCAGGGACCATACTCTCGGCGCTGACACCGGAAACGCCGGAGCGCAGGCTTCCCGACGACGCGCTCGATGGGCGGTCCGGCAAGTACGACAGGGTCGTGCTCATCGTGATCGACGGCCTTGGTTTTGACCATTTCAGGGCGTTAAAGAAAAGCCTCCCCTTCTTAAAGGAATTATGCAGACGCGGTAATTCCATGCGCCTGGGCACCCAGTTCCCGTCCACGACCGCCTGTAACGTCACGACCCTGAATACCGGCCAGACCGTGGCGAAGCACGGCATTTTCGAGTGGTTCTACTACGAGCCGGCGGCAGGCGAGATCATCGCTCCGCTGCTATATTCCTGCGGCCGGCGTATCCATGAGCGCAATTCCCTGTTATCGAAAAAGAGCGTAAAGCCGGAGGCACTATATCCCGAACAGAGCTTTTACCGAAAGCTGGCAGAACATGGCGTCAGGAGCTATACTTTCCAGGATGCCGAATATGCCAGCTCGGAGTATACAAATGTCGTCTTAGACGGTGCCGCAAGATACGGGTTTTTATCGCCCTCCGACGGGCTGGTCAACCTGGCGAAGGCGGCCATAGAAGCGCCTGCAAAGGCGTACTTTTACTTCTATTTCGATAAAGTCGATTCGCTCTCCCACCATTACGGCCCGGGCTCGCCGGAAGCGCTGGCCGAGGCCGAGACGTTCATCATGGCTCTTGAGCGCCTGTTCTGGGATCGTGTGGCGGACAGGCTGAATAATACACTTTTTATGCTGACCGCCGACCACGGCCAGGCCTCAATCGATCCGTCAAAATGCGTTTACCTGAACGTCGAGTTCCCGGAGCTGAAGGGCTGCATGAAAAAATCGAAAAGCGGACGTTATCTCGCCCCCGCCGGGTCCTGCCGCGACATGTTCCTCTATATTAAGGACGACAGGCTGGACGGCGCTTATCATTTGCTCGCCGACGGGCTACACGGTAAGGCGGCCGTGGCGAAAACCACGGAGCTTATCGAGAATGGATATTTTGGCGAGCCGTACATCTCAGAGGCGCTGGAGGGCAGGCTCGGTAACCTCGTCATTCTGCCCTATGAAAACGAATGCGTCTGGTGGTACAAGAAAGGCCTCTTTGAGATCGATTTCCTGGGGCACCATGGAGGTCTCACGAAACCGGAGATGGAGATACCATTCATGGCCTGGGACTTATGAGACCTTCGCCGATATTCCCCAGGAGGCCGCTAGTCGAGCGCTTATTTGGCAATTTTATCATATAAAATATTTAATATTATTTATATTGCTAAATATCTGTTTATTATTCAGGCGAATTAAAGAGGAGCGATTATTTATTTCACGACATCGGTTCTTTATCATTTCTTTGATGGCTCTGGGAATATTAATCTGCGGCTGCGTTACGAACAGCGCCATTGATAACACTATCGTCACTCAGAATGGCAGCCTACCGTCGAACGTTACGCCCGTCCCGATAGCCGTATCCAACGAGTCGGCCCGGAAGGCCATGCCAATTAATAATACATCTACCGCAACTCCGATACCTCTCATGGCGAATAAAAGCTATAACACCAGCCAGGATTTTGCATCGGGGCTTCCGCCAGCCATTATTTTTACCCACGCCCCGGCCTATGGCAGCAAAGAAACACTCAAAGGCACTGTCACCGGTGTCGACCCGGCGAAATATCGGTTGGCTATTTACATTAAAAATGGCGGCTGGTATAACGTGCCGTCCAGCGACGTGCGCCTGACGAACATCAGCTCTGACGGCACCTGGGTATGTAACGTCACCCGCGGCGGTTCCGGCCTGAAAGCTACCGAGATAGACGCATTCATCGTGCCCGTGGGCTTTACGCCTTCTAAGGTCCAGGGGCGCTCTGGACTGCCCACCGATATAAGGGATAATGCCACGGCATTGAATTCCGTGAACATCAGGCAGCCTTTAAAGTAACTCCCTGCCTATAAAGGCATTTTTTCTTTAGCTTTTTATACTGTGTTGAATTACTCCCGTATTTTAAGCTTTTTAAGGGCATGGAGCCTCCGTACACTCCGAGACTTAAAAAGGCATATTCAACACATCAGCTTTTTACAATATAAGCCTTAAAAATAAAAAGTTATATATCCGCCGATATATAGCATACACTCAGGTCTTAACATGCTGGAATTAAAGTTCGTACGCAACAATCCCGAGGCCGTCCGCGAGGCGCTTAATAAAAGGCACGCCGGCACGGAGTCCCTCGATCAGCTCTTAGAATACGATAAAGCCTGGAGAGAGTCCTTAAAAGAGGGCGATGCCTTAAAGCATGAGAGGAACACGGTTTCCCTCGAGATCGCAAAGCTAAAGAAAGATAAGAAGGATGCGAAGGAAAAGATCGACGAGATGCGCGGCATCTCTGACCGCATCAAGGCGATCGATGAGCAGTTGCGCGACTACGAATCCAGAATGCAGGACCTGCTGCTTAATATCCCCAACATTCCCAGCACGACTACGCCCGTCGGTAGGGACGAGAACGACAATCCCGTCGTGCGGGTGGTGGGCGAGCCGACGAAATTCAGCTTCACCCCGAAGAACCACTGGGACATCGGCGAAGACCTGGACGTCCTGGACTTCAAGAGGGCCGTCAAAATTTCTGGCGAAGGCTTCACCGTCTATAAGGGCATGGGCGCCAGGCTCGAAAGGGCGCTCATCAATTTCATGCTGGACGTGCACGCCCGCCAGGGATACACCGAAGTATTCCCGCCCGTGCTCATGAATGAGCGGGCCATGACCGGCACCGGCCAGCTTCCGAAGTTCAAGGAGGACATGTACGCCTGCACGGACGGCTACTACCTGGCCCCGACAGCGGAAGTGCCCGTCACGAACCTCTTTATGGACGAGTACGTGGAGAACCTTCCCGTCTGCCTGACCGCTTATACGGCCTGCTTCCGCCGGGAGGCCGGCAAGCACGGCCAGGATACCCGCGGCATTATCCGCCAGCACCAGTTCAACAAGGTCGAGCTCGTCAAGTTCACGACTCCGGAGACTTCCTACGGGGAGCACGAAAAGCTCACCCGCGATGCCGAGGAGATACTTCAGCTGCTCAAGCTGCCTTACCGGGTCATTAACCTGTGCACGGGCGACTTAGGCTTCTCTGCCGCAAAGACTTATGACATCGAAGTTTGGGTCCCGGCGCAGGGCAAGTACCGGGAGATCTCGTCCTGCTCTAACTTTGAGAATTACCAGGCCAGGCGCGCCAATATCCGCTACCGCACCTCCGAGGGCCCGAAGTTCGTCCACACGCTCAACGGCTCCGGTCTCGCTGTGGGCCGCACGGTCGTCGCCATCCTGGAGAACTACCAGCGCGAGGACGGCAGCGTGGAGATCCCCGAGGTGCTCAGGCCCTACATGGGCGGCGCCACAGAGATCACAAAGGCCTCCAAATAATTTTTTTATTTTTTAAAATGTCTTAGCCAGGGCCCTCGGAAAAATAATAAGCGGCTCAAGGGCGTTTTCAGCCTCAAAGTGGCTCTAAGCTGGCTCTAAGTTCTCTAAGACTAATTAAAAATCGTTGGTGCCGCCTGGTGTAAACCTGGTGTGGTTGAAACAAGAGTGCTTACAAGCGGCACCAGGGTTACACCAAGCCGCACGGAATTTTTATTTAATCACTAAGTGGCACCAGGTTTACACCTGGCGGCACCAACGATTTTTAATAATCTCTTCGTGTCGCTTCAGGCCAGCTTCGTGTAACTTCGTGGCTGAAAAAGTCTTAGAGCATTCTTATCATGCTTAGTGGAGCTTAAAAGCGTCAGCTATGGGTAGTAAACAGAATAATAAATTGTTGGCCCGCTTATTTGCGGGGGTTAACCAGCATCTTGGTATCGTGTGCACCGAAATACTTCTCAGTGAATTTCCTGACCACTTCGGGGTCATAGTCGGCGCAGCTGAAAACGTTTATGTAGGCGCTCTTTGTCGAGGGAGAGAAATGGCCGCTGATACAGGACGTCTCGATGAACTGGAACATCGAAAGCCCTTCCAGGTCCGTGCCGGGGGCGCCGAAGCGCTCGACGAGGCAGGGCCCATACCGTTTCATCTTAATAAGCTCACAGAGCTCGACCACATAATTTTTAACCGCGTCCGCATTGTCGATCTTATCGTTACAGCCGTGAATGTCCAGGCTCGCTTCTAAGCCCCAGATTTCTTCGCCAGGGGCGAATCTATTATACATGGCAGAATAGGCTGTGGGTGTAACTTAAAGAGTTTTCGGTAGAAGACGGGAATAATTGATATATTACCTGCATTTCGGATGGAAAACAGGCAGTATATATTGGAATTATTGAAAAATAGTCCTAGTCTTTTATATCCTCGTCGGCATTGCGCCCGCAGACTACATCGTTGGCGACTTTCAGGTTGACCAGGATGTCGTCCAGCGTGACGAGCATCGAGCCGATACTGTCGACTTCGATGTCCGTGATGACGTGGCCGCCCTCGTAGCGGGTCCTGACATAAGGCAGGTTATCGGCGCTGACTGACTTTGCCAGCACCTGCGCGTCGCAGGACTCGATGGACAGGCGAGCCTTACACGTGACCATTCAACTGCCTCCCGATAATATCGTTTGCGGCCGCCAGGAACGTCTTCTCGTTGCCGAGGGGTATCATGCCGCCGGAGGCGATCTTATGGCCGCCGCCGATGCCGCCGACCTTCTTTGCGCTCTCTCTGATAGCCACGGAAAGGTCCAGGCCCTTACTGATCAGATCGGCAGTGCCCCGGGCGGATATCTTGACGTTGCCATCCTCGGTATTGAGGACGATGACGGGCTTATCGGGCAGCACATACCGTATGATCGTCGAGGCGATGGCGCCCGTGACGTCCGAGCAGCAAATGTCCACGTACCTGAGCGAGCCACACTCGTTTATTCTCGAGAAAGCCTCGTGAAACGCCTTCAGTATCTCGCCGGCGTACTCGAAGCGCCGGGCCTCCGCCTCCTCGACGGCCGGCCGGTAGCGCAGGCAGACGGACAGCCCCAGGCCCGGGACCCCCAGCTTGCCGCAGGAATTAACGGTATTGGTAAAATCGTATACGTCCCTGATCAGCTCAGAATTGAGGACGTACGCGTCGCCTATGAGGGAATCGATGGTGTCTGGCGGCGATTTTTTTAACAGCTTCAGGGTCAGCGCGCTCGATAATTTTTTCAGGTCCTCGGGCGCCAGCGCCTCTATATTACCGTGAAGGCCCAGCTCACCGATGAACTTTTCCGCTTCCTCGGGGTAGCCGGAAAAGTCAAAATACGGGTCGGTGGAGGAGGCAAGCACTTTTACCAGCGGCCCTCGACCGAGCTTTAGGCCTTTCTTGGACGTGATCGCGCCGGCCTTTATGCCCTCGGCGAGAATATCGGCATTGACGCTGATCATCTTTTGCTTGTCGCCGATAGCGCCTGATATTGCCAGGCCCGCTAGATCCGAGTTCTTGCCCATGAGCCTGGCCAGCGCGTAGGCGACGCCGGAGCCGGAGACCTCCGAGCCACCGTCGACGCCAATTAGTTGAGGGTTCACGTGCAGCTGCCGGTGGCCGTCCAGCATCATGTGGTGGTCCAGGATGACCGCCTCGTACTTATTAACGATGTCCGGCTGGCCGGAGCCCATATCGCAAAAGATGACGAACTGGTCCGGTTCCAGATGCTCTTCGATAGAGTCATCAAGATTGCTTACGATAGTCGCCTGAAAAGGAATATTGAGGCGCTGCAGCATGTGGCAGACGATGCCGCATGCCGTGATGCCGTCCGCGTCGTGGTGAGACACGACCCGGACGAACGGTTGCGCCTTTATTTTATTTGCGGCGGGCTTCGCGAGGCCCGAAAGCTCATCCAGCTTCGACATGTCGCTCATAACGAAGCTTTCTATAAGCGCCGATGCTTATCTCGAGATAAGGATCTCGGCCGTGTCCGGCGTGTATACCCAGTCCATCGGCAGTACGCCGCTGTTGTGGTAGTACTTGACCAGACGGCGGATCTTCGACTCGGTGAGCTGTAGTGCCCGCTTGTTGTGGAGGTCGTGGTGATTGACGTCCAGGTGCTTGTGGAGGCCGATGGCCTTCCGGATGAGGTTGGTCAGGTCTTCGGGCACCTTGGGCGCAGCGTTGTTTTCCTTCAGTATTTTCTCGACCTTCCTGCCGGTGACTTGCGCGATATCGGGGATGCCGTACTTATCCCTTAAGACCAGGCCGATCTGGGCCTGGGGGACGTTCTGGCCATTAAGGTTAAGAACGAGCTTTTCGACTTCTTCCTTCTTGATGGTTAACCAGGTGGGCGGTGTCTTCCTTACGGGTCTCACGGACCTTGCCCTGCCCTTTCTTCTTGTGTGCATTTTAGCCATTAAATACCCTCTTGGATCATTGTTATGTTTTAATGCGAATGAATCTGCTGATGTCTGTGGCGAAGACGTACCTACAATATGTGAGCCTGCTTATATAATTTGTGGCTGCCGGAATTCGTCTATTAACAGCCTCGGTGGAGTTAAAAAACCAATAATCCTCAGGATAGCTTAATGCAAACGCGATGAAAGGTTTCGGACGGGTGATTAAATGGCAGGGGAAGGTAAGAAGGGAATGACCGTACGGGAGGCCGGTCACAAGGGCGGCGAAAAGGTCGCTGAGACCCATGGAAAAGAGTTCTACCAGGAGATCGGGCAAAAGGGCGGCGAGAAGACGGCAAAGACCCACGGCCACGATTTCTACCAGGAAATCGGACAGAAGGGCGGCGAAAAGGTGGCCGAGACCCGGGGTAAGGAATTCTACGAGGAGATCGGCCATAAAGGCGGCCAGAAAGTCAAGAAGCTCATTAAAGAGGGTAAAGAAGGAGAAAAGAAGTAAAAACCCCGTTTATTTTTTTTTCATGGATTTCCATTTCGCGGCGATAAATTCACGGATGAGTTTGGCGCCTAGCTGAGCGGTGATGCCCTGGTCATACTCGGGCGAGATCTCGACGACGTCGAAGCCCACGGTCTTCGGGGCGAGGCGCCGGATGACCGTCCTTACCTGGCGTGGCGTCATGCCGAAGGGCTCCGGCGTGCCCAGGCCCGGGGCGTAGGCCGGGTCAATGGCGTCCATGTCCAGCGAGAGGTAGATCCTGTCGCAGTCCCTCAGGTATGCTTCGGTCTCTTTTAATATCTTTTCGATACCCATCTCGTCGACGTCGTTCGCAGTGTACGAGCGGATCTTTTTATTCTTTTTCACGTACTCGTATTCTTCCTTCGGCCCGCTTCGGATTCCGATGGACACGTACTTATCCGTGAGGTCGTCGATTATGTGCCTGGAGACACAGGCGTGGCTGTTCCGTATACCCTCGTACTCTTCCCGCAGATCATAGTGCGCGTCCATGACCACGAAGCCGATCTTGCCCTTATAGGCTTTAACGCAGGGATATGTCAGCGAGTGCTCGCCGCCCATCATGATGGGGATCTTTTTCGCTTTAACGATCTGCGAGGCGACGCCGTAGACCTCGTTCAGCGTGTCGTCCACGGAACAGTACACGTCGCAGTCGCCCATGTCGTGGATGGGGACGTCCGCCAGGTCCACGTCCAGGTCGCCGTTATAGGTCTCGAAGTTATAGGAAGCCCTGCGCATTTCCAGCGGCGCCCACTTGGAGCCCTTCCGGTAGGACGAGGTGGCATCGAACGGGACTCCGTAGAGCACAAATTCCGCATCTTCGAAAGAGCTACAGGCGTCGGCAAAAAGATTCGTGTTCAAAAGCAGTCCTCCTTAAAAAAGTGGAATGAGACGGGCATTAGCCTCCATCCGGAGGCTCACCCTCTCATCTGGATCTTCATCTTGCCCATCGAGGAAATGTACGAGATCTCTTCGCCCTGCTTGACCTTATCCTTTAGCTCTTCCGGGATGGTGAGCTCAAAAGTCTCATAGCTGGACGAGTCCATGAGCTGTGCCGTATTGCCCGCGATGGACAGAACCTGGGCGCTTTTCCTCTCGACAATGGGGACGTATACCTTGGCGTCCACCGGGTTGACGATGGACCGCTTCTGGCCGTCGAACAGGCCGATGGCGTCGATACGGGCTTTGGCGGCGCCATGCTTTCCGGGCTTAGAGTGCTGCACGGATACGATGGTGCACGGCTCATCGTCTATGATCACGAACTTGCCCTCCTTGAGGGTCTTGATTTCAGTTTGCTGCTTCATTTTACTTACCTCCGCTTAAGCGAGCGTTTGTGAACGCATCATGAATGTCAAAGGCCCGGCACATTCTCTATTTTAACATACGCCGGCCAATTTCAGGCTACTATACTCCCCAACCCTTATAAATACTTAATCCCGCCTGTGCCCATGCCGCCTGCGCTATGAGGGCTAATATCCACGACGCCGATGCGTTCCTAAGCTCCTCTCAGCATAATAAGAATGCTCTATGAGTTCAGCCACGAAGCGGCTCGAAGCTGGCTCTAAGTTCCCTAAGACTTATTAAAAATCGTTGGTGCCGCCTGGTGTAAACTCCGTGTCGCTTGCTAGCACAAGAGTTTCAACCACATCAGGTTTACACCGGGCTGCACCAAAACTTATTATATTGAAATATCTTAGTGCAGCTTCAGGCCCGCTTCGAGTCGCTTCGTGGCTGAAACAGTCTTAGAGCACCTTATCAGGCTTAGAGCGGCTTGACCAGCGTCCCAAAGGGCTTATAGTCAATTAACGCCCATATAGTTCCGATGAAGGCGAAGTCGGTCGGCATCATCTCAAGGCTCGATGTCAAGGACTCGAAGGGCTATATCCCGTCAATGGTAAAGAAGCTTTCCTACAGGGTGAAGCTGTACCTGGACCCGGTGACCGCGGCGCTCGCCGGCGTCTCCGAGGCCACGGAGATCGACGAGATGTACGCCGACCTGGTCTTAGTGTTCGGCGGCGATGGGACGATATTACGCTCTCTCCAGCTTTTACCGAAGCCCACGCCGATCCTGGGCATCAACATGGGCGAAGTCGGGTTCCTGACGGTAATCGACCCCGAAACGGCGCTTTATATGATCGACCGTGTCCTGGACGATTACGAAGTGGTCGAGCGCGCCCGGCTGGCGGTTAAGCTAAACGACTTTGAGCTTCCCTGCGCCATGAACGAGGCGGTCATCATCACGTCCAGGCCGGCGAAGATATCGCAGTTCAAGATCTTCGTGGACGACAAGTTCATGGAGGACTTCCGGGCTGACGGTGTCGTCATCGCCACTCCAACCGGCTCGACGGCCTATGCCATGAGCGCCGGAGGGCCGATCCTCGACCCCCGGGTGGACGGCATCATCATCGTGCCGCTGGCGCCGTATAAGCTGTCGGCAAGGCCCTGGGTGGTCCCGGGAAAAAGCAAGATCAAGCTCGAGCTGATGCGGGAAGATAAGGAGTCCATGGTGGTGGTGGACGGCCAGTATACCGCCAGCGTCCGGAAGAGCGACGTCCTCACCTTCACGGGATGTGATACGCCCGCCCTGTTCGTGAAGTTCGGGGATAAGTTCTACGACATCGTCAGGGAAAAGCTCGGGCGGTAAAAATAATTGTACCACTTACACGTAATAATAATTTTACCTCTTACAGGTTGTGCAAGAACCATAATTTTTTAATGCGTTTTCAGGTCGCAGGCGCCATCCAGGTGCAGATGCTCATGAGTCGCCCCGCAGTACGGGCAAAAGTTGGGCTTATCGTCGTAGCCGAACTTGTTTTTACAGGAGTCGCAATTATATGTGCAGTGAGCGGGCCGCTCGACGTAGTCGCTGCACGGCTGTGTCTTTGAGTACTTATTAAAGTCCACCGGGCACTCGTTGTGGTGGAAGATGAGGGAGTTTATGTACTTGACCTGCTCCTCGGTCGTGTACTTTTTGATATTCGCCTGGTTGCCGCAATTCGGGCATGTCAGCTCCTCGTCGGTATAGATGTCGGCTTCCTTGACCTTGAAATAGGCTTTACAGGGCTTCCGGGGGCATTCCCTGCCGACCATCCCGGCCGGGTCGGTCTTGAGCTTGTAGTTCGCGGCCATCATATCCTCATTTTAAAGTTATTCACCTTTGGCCAAATGCTTTTCGTTAGAGAGCATGAAGCCTTCCTTAAATCCGCCGACACGGTCCAGCTTTTCTTTTTTTGCCAGCTCAAGCCGTGCCCGGTCGATGCCGTAATACTCGACAATTGCGTCCACGACTTCCAGCACGTCGGCCAGCTCCTCATACATATCGTCCGACTGGCGCAGCTCACAGGCCTCTTCGACGAGCTTATCCTTTAAAGCCAGACTCATCCACTCGCCCGAGACCCGCTCGACTTCGGGCTCTCGGCCGTTCTGGCGGATGATGTCAGGCACCCGGTCCCTTACGAGCTTCTTCATGAGTCCCATATTAGGCCTTCAGGCTATATTTAATTTCATGTTCCCAAAAGGTTTTACATACCGCCCGACTTATCAGTTAAACTGATATCTTATGCCTAAATGGAAATGCGGCGTCTGCGGCTACGAGATGGACGGGGATTCGCCCCCCGATAACTGCCCTTCGTGCGGCTCGCTAAAAGAAGAATTTTACGAAAAAGGAAAGCGTCCTAAGGATGATCTCAGCGGGAAGCCCGAGCTTCTCATCATCAACGGCTCGAAGCACCGGGCCCATAATACGGCATACTTTGCCTCCATCGCGGAGCAGGTGGCGAAAGAGTACGGCGTATCCTACAAGCTTCTACACCTGAACGACTACAACATCGAGCACTGCTGGTGCTGCTACAGCATGAGGGAAGAGGAGTGCCGTCTGCCGTGCCGAAATGCTTTTGACGATATGCACAAGTTCCACGAGCTGATCCTGAACGCTAAGGCCGTCCTCATTGTCAGTCCGATTAACTGGAACGGTATGCCTTCCCGGCTCAAGGCTTTCCTGGACCGTCTGACCTGCATCGAGAATATGTACCTCATCGACAGGTCCATGCCGCTGGCGGGCCGGACCGTCGGCATTATCGTGAATGGCCACGAGGACGGCGCCTATAAGACGGCCTTTGATATTTTTATGGTCTTCCAGAATCTGGGCTACATCCTCGCGCCTTATGGTATCGCCTATTCGACCCACGGGCGGGCCTACCAGAGCGAGACCGACCACGCCTACTTTAAAGAGGATAAGCTGATGGACGAGTTCGTACGGAACGTCACGCACAACGTTATCTCATTTTCGCGATTAGGCATCGATAGTAAAATGGATATAAGGCCCAGCTGCGAGTGAGCGGTTTCCAGCTCCATCTCGCTTTTCTCCAGGACAGCATAACGGGTAAATGCAAGATGTTACTGCAGGATAGACCCCATCGCAAGAGCTCGGTCTTAGCCATAATTACACAGGAGTAACGTTAAAATAGGTAATTATATAATTTTATAAAATAAAAATACTATCATGGATGAGGCAGTATAATGAGGCTATTCCTCACCCTGGATTTTACGCTCGTTCACGATCTGGCCGTTCTTGATCTCATAGATGTAGGTGCGGTTTGTGTTGACGCAGTAATTCTTCACTGTATATGCTTTATCGCCATTGTCCGTATTTACAGCATATCTCTGTTCCATTAGTACCACCTTTTATTTTTTAAGCGTTGAAGTAAAATCTCATATCTTTTACCAGATACTTATCATGTAGCGTAAAAAAAGACGAGAATGGCTAAGCCTCATCGCGCTATTAGCGTATGATATTCACGGTAAACATCTTAACATACGTAAAAGCGCGCTGTTTGAGTCGCAGAATAAATCATATCTATTACAAATAAATGAAGAAGAATTAGCGTTTATCGATTTTCGGCGAGAGCATTTTCCAGTGCTTCGACGTCGAATCCGATGAACTTTTTATCGCCGATGATGACGAGGGGCGTCACCCGGACCTTGTGGACGTGGAGCATCTCGTCCAGCGCCTTATCGTCCTCCAGTATATTGTAGTCCGTAAATTGTACGCCCTTGCCTATAAGGTATTCCTTGAGTTCGTTGCATGCCGGACAGGACGGCTGGGAGTATATGCGGATTTCGGCCATAGCTCGCCTCTCAATGGCTTTTTCCAGCTTATCGGTTATATACTTTCGGACGCAAACTATTTGTCCGGCGAAGGGCAGAAGGCTTATTGTGACGCCGCCGAAGAAGAAAGTCCCCGCCGAATTTGACTCCCCCTTCAAGAGTGCCGACAGGCTCTTCAAGGAGGATATGGTGAAGTCAGAAAACCAGAGGCGTTTCGAGCGGTGGACGGACGTCGTCGTCCGGGAGCATAAGATATCTGCGGACTGGAAGGACGACCCTGAAGCGGACCAGAAAGTAAGGTGGATCGAGGGCAAGTCCCGGGCCCCGCCCGTTCAGAAAAAAATAAAAAGCGGATAAGCAGCTTACTTTTTCAGGTCTTCCTCTTCGATCTTCTCCTCGTCGTCGAACCAGTGGACGGTGGCTATTGCGAAGAAGATTATGGCCAGGGCGGCGATGTACTCGCCCGGGCTCACCATGAAGACCTTCACGTCGAAGTACCAGAGCACCAGCCCAAAGACCGCCAGGCACCCGGTAAGTCCCTGGAGCTTTCGCTGACGGCTCATGTCGTTTATGACCGTAAAGTCAACCATAATTACCCTACCAAACGCTTAATTCTCCTGTAAATACTTAAACCCTCCTCTGTTCTGAATAATAGTAGATTTATATTGTTACAATGCCGTTAGCACATGGAAGTGAATTTTATATGTCGAAGCCGTTAGACTTACTAGAAAAGGAGCTGCGTGATATGGCCCTGAAGAGCGGGGCATCCGACCTTCAGTTTATCATGCCTTCACAAATAGTCACCGCCCACTGGGTGCGCCTTAAATGCCAGTTCGGGTGTAAGAACTATGGAACGAGGTATACGTGCCCGCCATACAGCCCTTCGCCCGAGGATACCAGGGATGTGCTGGACGAGTACTCGAAAGCCTACCTTATCAAGTACGAGGGCTTCCTGGGCTTCGACGAGTACCCGCCCGTGCGCCTGAATGACGCCATGACCGACCTTAGCCTGCACGTCTGCAAAGCGATCTACGAGATGGAAAGGCACGCCTTCCTTTCCGGCTACTACAAGGCCTTTTCCTACGGTGCCCACCGCTGCCGGAGATGTGATGTATGCGAGGTGGTCCAGGGCGGCAAAGGCTGCCGGTTCCCGGTGGAAGCCCGGCCGTCGCTCGAATCCGCCGGCATCGACGTGTTCCAGACCGCAAAGAATGCGGGTATGTATACCGAGGTCGTCCCTGACAAAGTGATCATGAAGCCAGAACAGCTGCCTACGTTTACGCTGTTATTAA
>NZ_DATJPM010000004.1 GCF_035506375.1 Methanocella sp. | reverse complement strand
ATATATTGTCAGACAATATGCTGTCTAATACCTTTATACTATTTATAGTTTACTATTATATGCATTGCCAGCCCATCGCTTATATGGCAAGAAAGGTAGCCCATCGCCATTGTTTTACCATATAGGTCCATATCGACCGTTGGAATAGCATATTAAAACATTTCAAAACCAGAGCCCGTACAGATCGATTTTTACTATTTCGCCACTTGTTTTGGAGTCGGCCTATAGACTATCGCATCTTCCGGGTTTAGACCGCTCCATTTTACCGTGTATCCGAGCAGCTTGAGCACGGGGTCGGCCGCCGCAACGCCTTTTGAGCGTATGGTCGCGGAAGCCTCCGTATAGGGCATTTTGGCCGGCAAAACCTTTCGTAGGGCATCGAGCATGCCATCGGAAAGCAGTTCGTCTCCAGCAAGCGTATAACCGGGCACGACGTTTTCTTCGACATACCTCCGGACCACGTCGATGCTTGTTCCCAAATTTAGTGCGATATCCTCGAGGTGGGCTACGTCGCCATCGATCGTTATGCCGGACTTTTTAAGCCTGGTAACACCATCAGCGACTTTTTCTTCGTCCCAGGCCTTGAGCCGGTCCAGCACTTCCTTCAGTGGTATCTTCCGGTCAAAGAGGATGACGTTCTCCGTCACGCTTTTAAAGGCGTCGCATGACTGGCGGGTGCTGGCAAGCACGATCAGGTTGATATCTTTTAATTCCCTCAGCTTGGCCACTTTTCTTTTCAGGTATTCGGCCGTCCAGAAGCCGGCGATCTCGACGTACACCTTCGTGCCGTCCTTTTCTAGTAGGAAGTCCGGTATGTACAGGTATCTGCCCGTGATGAGCGGCTCCGGCTCCCGTACGATGCTCCAGCCGGTACCCGCGTTCATAAACGAATTATAGAATTTTTCCTCGGGCTCGCTGTCGAACTCCATATCCTCATATGTCCCTGCCGCAGTCCCGAAGAGGTGTCCGTGCGCATGCTCCGTCAAGTTGAACTGGTATAGCCGGGGATTGCCGTTGAAGTCCTTGCGCACGATGGAAGCGTCAATGCTCCAGCCGGGCGCGGCGACAATGAAAGGTAATAGCTTTGCCAGCGAGGTGCCATAGCGTTCGGTAGACTTAATAGCGGATAGGGGCCCGTCTATCGATATATCAAGGCGCCCATTATCGTAGCCGGCCGTGTACATGAGGCCGAGGCGCTTCACCGACCGCAGGACTTCCTTATGCTTTGACGAGGCCTTGAACCGCATTTCCGTTGCCTTAAAGAGCATGGTCTGGGCCAGCGACAGGTTGTATTCCTCTAAAAGTGCCGCAGGCTTTGGAGGGGAAAAGCCGCCGATTATAAGCTCTGATTCGAGGTCGGCGAACATCGATGATTCCACGGCTTCCGGGGAGATACTGAGGTTCGTGGCAGCCTTTGTTATTGCTATTAATCGGGATTCCGGCGTTATGGCTGGAGATCCTGATACGGAAAATACCTCGCGCCTGACGGCTTCGGGGGATGCGGCGCTTTCCACGGTCAGCGTACACCGGCGCTCGAGAAGTGCCACGAGTCCCCGGACGAGCCGATAATCGAAGCCCTGGTCTTCCATTTCTTCCAGTATATAATTCAGCTCGCCCAGCTTTTTTCCCGTATGGTCCAGGAAAGCCTGGATAATGTCTTCAGCGAGCGCCAGGCTGTCGTCGTCCTCCTCGACGAACGCCGGCATGATGCGGTCGCCACGGACCCGTGTCTTGAGCAGGTCGGCGCTCAGCATCAGCGCTCCACCGCCTTATGCCGCCGGTACGACGTATCGACCTCGCTGGTGCTGCCCGAGACGATCTCGTAGAGGATGGCCTTCTTATCGCCCTTCTTCCGTAAAATACGGCCCAGCCGCTGGACGAACTCGCGCTTGCTGCCGCTGCCGCTCAGGATGATGCCCACATTGGCGTCCGGGACGTCCACGCCCTCGTCCAGTACTTTGGACGTGACCAGCGCTTTATAATTACCCGCCCGGAACTCGGACAGGTTACGGCTGCGCTCGCCCTTGTCGGTCGTATACGTGATGAATGGAATGAGGAATTGCTTTGAGATGCGGTAGACGAGGTCATTATGCTCTGTGAAAATGATGATCTTGTCTTCCGGGCTCGAATGCTTTTGTAGCACGTCGGCAAGCGCTTCCATCTTGGAAGAAGAGTTCAACGCCGTGGCCCGCGCCCGGTGTCTCGCTAAGATCGCTTCTCTCGCTCCTTTATCGCGACCGCTCCGCATGACCAGACGCTCGAAGTCCCGGGGCGTGCGGAGGATAATGTTATTGTCCCTTAAATAATTCTTATAGATCTCCATGTCCCGCAGGTATTGCTCTTCCTCGCCCGCCGTCAGCTTCACATAGATGCGCTTCAGGTCGAACGGGGCGAGGTGGATGCCTTCCATGCTCTCCACGTTACGCTCGAAGACCTTGCCTCCGACCAGCCTGGGCAGCTCTAAGTGGCGGCCATCCTCACGCTCGTATGTCGCTGTCAGGCCCAGACGCGCCGGGCAGGCGAACATCTCGGCGATGCTCAGGTATCCCGGAGACGGCAGGTGATGGACTTCATCGAAAACCACTAAGCGGAACCTGTTGCCCAGCCCGGGGGCCCGGATATAGGCCGTATCGTAGGTCGCCACTGTCACCGGTCCCAGCCGGTGCTCTTCGCCGCTGTAGACTCCCGTGTCGATGCCGAACTCCTCGTCAAGCCTCTCCTTCCACTGGGCCAGAAGATCGAGTGTCGGGACGATGACGATGGCCGGGCTTACCATCGAGATGGCCTTCATGGCGACGTGTGTCTTGCCAGAGCCCGTGGGTAACACCACGACTCCCCAGCTGCCGGCCCGGTCCCAGGCTTGCACGGCTCTTTCCTGGTAGTCACGCAACACCGTCTTCATCGTTAGCCCCGGCGTCGGCACGAGGTCGAGAACGTCGTCCCTGTATGAAAAGTCCGATGACTCCACATACGCCTTTATATCCCTGTATAGGTAGGCCGGGGCCCGGTACGCGCCCGCCCGGGAGTCCCAGGCGGAGCCCGGCACGCGGACATTGCCGTATACGAGAATAGTGCCCCTGTCGTAGGTGAGGTGGATCATCGATATCAGAATGCAGAGTTTATAAATAATCATTCCGGTCGAAGAATAAATTTGGCTTATACATGCGGGCTTTCCCGAAAATATTACGAAAAAACCCTTTTTATAAAATTCAAACTCGACAACTATATTAAGCGAAAGCGGAATTATCACTATTGGAGAATGGACATGCAAAAGATTTACCGTATTCTCATCGTGGTTATTATAACACTAACACTGGTGGTCGTCGCGCTGGACTATTTCGGGTTCCACGGCTCCATTCTTCTGGGCCAGGTCGGGAATGGCGTGATAGTCTCCGTCTTCGACACGATCATAAACCTGTTCTTCGGCTCGAACAGTTTCACTAATCTGGCCTTCGCCGCCGTCATAGCCATCGGCCTGCTCGTCGGCGTCATGGCAATAATGTATAAATTCATTAAAGGCTAATGGCTATTATCATGTTCGGCTTCGAGGATTCTGATCCGGTCGTAGTCATCGGCAAGGCGCTCGGCGTATCCGTCATCATATCCATCCTCATGATGCTCACGAGCCTGGGGTTCATCTATTTATTCTCCGGGATGAGTCTCCCGCTCTCCCTGGCTATCATCCTCGTCGTCTTCGCGATATCCTTTATCGCGGCGGCGGTCCTGCTGGATAAGGCGAGCAACGACCTGCTGGCCGCCTTCATGGGCGGGGCCGCGGTCGCGCTGGGCATAACGGTCTTCGTAATCGCCCTTGTCTCTGGCGCGTCTTTTATCGTCGATAAGATGAGCCTGCCCGGCCTGGACACGCTTCTCACCGGATTCGCCATCTGCCTCATCGCCAGCCTTATCATAAATCGGCTGACTTTGAAGATATGAATCTTTTAGGGAAAATATATGCTTAGTTAAATACATCATTTTTTTCCTCACAAAGCTACGGATAGTAGTTCCGTGTTTGTTTAGTGGTCCTTTGCCCTGTTTTCCACTTTCGTACTGCCCGTCGGTTTTTCAACACGAAAACACGAATTCTTTTCTAGTCCCACGTAAGGGGCACTAAAATCACTAAGGTCCATGCCTGGCGCTTAAAACACGAAACAACCTCTCCAATGGCACTAAAACACTAAAGGATTGAACCACGAGGACGGCATGAACTTAATGCTTTATTTTATATGCTTTTTCTAGTGTTTCAAGTTAATTTAGTGAGGTCCGTGCTTTTGAGAGGTTGTTTGGTGTTTTGACGTGAAAGCATCCACTTTAGTGCGGTTCGTGCCCCTTACGTGGGATTAAAAAAATAATTCGTGTTTTCGTGTTGAAAAACCGGACAAATCAGCGAACGACACAAACAAAGGACGAACGATTACAAAACAAACACGGAACTACTGGCCATTGTGGTGAAAATAGTGTCCGCCACGCCCTTTATGACTTAAGAAGATGTGAACAAATTCTATACGGAAAAAATTTAAACTATATTCTACTTTTCCCAAAAGTATGCGCTTACATACCGACCGGTCCAGCAAGTATAAATATTTGTTGAAACGTATATAATTTTAGGGTTTGGATGGAGTAGTTGATCGAGAAAAACTCATCGACATACGCTGATTTGTCAGCGAAGGCTTTCTATGGATAAGCCTGCAGTAACGCTCCATTTTTCAGCCCTTTAAGGGCCGAGTCACTGGCCCACCCTCACACAAAATCGTCCGGCACTCATAACACAGGGACGGCTTGAGTACACGTGCGAATGAAAACATGCGCGTAAAACCGTAAAAACGTGAAACGACGGAATGCTAAGGTCGGGCTTTAGGACATCCACCCCAAACGGATGAAAGTGTCGCCCATAAAAGCATGCCGTCCATTTATAAAATTGGGGATGGGAAACACAATGGGAATTGATTCTGTAGTGCAGGAAGCACTAAAATATACTGAAATGGAACGTGAGTACAGGAACGATAAAGGGGAAAATACCGTTGGCAATGATTTTGAGGACTTCGGTTTACCCCAGATCAAGATCGTCGGGTGCGGCGGTGCCGGTAACAATACCATTAACCGCCTTTATAATATTGGCGTCAACGGCGCAGAGACTATCGCCGTCAACACCGATAAGCAGCACCTCGACGTCATCAAGGCGGACAAGAAGATCCTGGTGGGCAAGTCCCTGACCAGGGGCCTGGGCGCAGGCGGCTTCCCCGAGATAGGCAAGAGGGCGGCCGAGCTGGCGAGAAGCACATTGCAGGAAGTCTTAAAGGACGCTGACCTGGTCTTCATCACGGCGGGCATGGGAGGCGGAACCGGTACCGGCACAGCACCCATCGTAGCGCAGGTCGCTAAGGAACAGGGCGCGATCGTCGTAGGCATGGTTTCAACGCCGTTCAAGGTAGAACGAGCCAGGATGGTCAAGGCAGAAGAGGGGATCGCTGACCTGCGGTCGGCCGCGGACACGGTCATCGTGCTCGACAACAACCGGCTGCTGGAATATGTCCCGAACCTGCCCCTGGAGCAGTCCTTCTCGGTCATGGACCAGCTGATATCCGAAACTGTCAAGGGCATATCCGAGACGATCACGAGGCCTTCGCTCATTAACCTCGACTTCGCCGACGTCCGTGCCATAATGAACGCGGGCGGCGTCGCCGTCATGCTCGTGGGCGAGACCAAGAGCCAGGATAAGTCCGACAACGTCGTAAGGAACGCGCTGAACCACCCGCTGCTCGACGTCGACTACCGCGGCGCCACCGGCGCTCTGGTGCACATCACCGGCGGCCCGGACCTGACGCTGAGAGAGGCGGAGAACATCGCGGAATCGCTCACGTACGAGCTGGATTCCCACGCCAACGTTATCTGGGGCGCAAGGGTCCAGAAGGACTATGAGGGCAAGGTAAGGGTACTGGCCATCATGACCGGCGTCAACTCGCCGCAGATCATGGGCAAGGGCCAGAAGTCCGCCGCATCCGCCGACTCGGACGAGATGCCGGCGGGCAGGATCCCGATACGAGGAAGCAGCAAAGTATCCAAGTCCATCATCGACGTGATCAAGTGAAGGCAACCCCTTCACTTGTTTAATTTTTAAGTAAACAAATAAATCTAAAAACGATAAAGGGACGCCAAACCTTTTCTTTTTTTCGATTAATATCAGCCGCAGGACGGCTAATTATTTATTGCAGTATCGCTTAACCTACACTGATACGCATGGCCGCAATAACGACTAATGAGTTGACCAAGAGGTACGGTAGCCTGGAGGCGCTGAGTAACCTCAGCGTGACGGTGGAAGAAGGAGAATCATTTTGCCTGCTGGGGCCGAACGGCTCGGGAAAGACGACGACCATCGGCATCCTGACGGGCTCGCTGGCGCCTACTTCGGGCACGGCGGTGGTCATGGGGACCGAGGTCACGGCGGACCCCATCGGTGTTAAACGGAAGATCGGTATCGTGCCCGAGATGGAATACCCTCCTAGCTTTTTAACGGTCAGGGAATACCTCGACCTGGCCTGCAGCCTGCGAAAAGTCCAGGACCCCAAGCCGAAGATCGACCGCTGGATACAGTTCTTCGGGCTCGAGTCCAAGGAGGACGTTCTCTGTAAGGATTTAAGCAAGGGCACCAAGAAGAAGGTCATGCTATCCACCGCGTTCGTCCACGAGCCAAAGCTGCTCTTCCTGGACGAGCCTTTCCTGGACCTGGACCCCATTATCCAGCGCAACACCCGCGAGTACCTGCGCACCTACGTCAAGGAGGGCGGCACCATCTTCCTCTCGACGCACATCCTGGAGATCGCCGAAAAATTATGCGACCGCGTGGGCATCCTGTATAACGGAAAGCTCATCGCCTCGGGCAGGCTGTCCGAGCTGAAGCATTCCCAGGAGAGCCTGGAGGACGTGTTCATGAGGCTGGTGGTGGAGGCCGCATAATGGAGCTACGCCCCGACCTCTTCATTCTGCTCATCAAGGAGGAGTACCGGGCCCAGTCGTCCATGTTCCGGAGCTCGTTCCTGGTATACCCGTTCATGATACTGGCCGTATCGTTCATCATGGGCCTGATGCTGCTGCCGATGAGCACGGCGATGTCAGTCAAGGATATCGTCTACGTGGGTCACATCGGTGTTCTCGTGGCCGGCATGCTCGTGGGCGGCTTCGCCATGATGCAGGACCCGATCCTGGAGCGCCGCATGGGCGGCGTACGCATGCTCCTGGGCACGCCCGGGACCCTGCCCATCAGCTACAAGGAGATATTCTCGTATTTCTACGTCAAGGACCTGGTCTATTACCTGCTCATGAACATTTTGCCGGTGCTCTTCGGGGTCTGGATATCGACGCTCGTCACCGGCCTTCACATTAACCTGCCCCTCGCGGCGGTCACGTTCACCGCGGCGTTCCTCATAGGCGTTTCTCTGATGTTCGCCCTCACGACTGTTATGGTCAGGAGCCGTGCCGCTCTCGCCGTGATCTGCGTCGCCATCATCGCCGCGATCGCCTGGCTCTCTATGCAATACGGCATCCTCGATGCGCTTGGGATGCTAACGCCGCCGGCGGGCTCATACCTGAACGGCAACTGGACGGGCGCGCTCATCGGCTATGCCGTGTTTATCGTCCTTTCCGCGTTCTCCCTGCTGGCGATCCGTGAAAAGCCGGCGCCGGCCGTGGAGAAGCGCTACACGAGCCACTTCCTGGAGACGGAGAAGCGCTTCGCCATTTTCGGGCAATACGGCACCCTGGCCGCCAAGGAATGGATAGACCTGGTGCGGAGCGGCTCATTGAGCTATGTCGTATTCAGCTTCCTTATACCGCTGCTGTTCCTGTGGGGCTTCCTCTGGATCTTCCCCGTGGCGTTGACGTTCATCATGGGTGGCAAGGCCATCAGCTTCGGCTTCAACACGATATTCTACTCGGTGGTCATCGGCTTCTTCGCCTCGGAGCTATACGGCTGGCTGAACCGCATGGATACCATCGAGTGCTACAAGACGCTGCCCATAAAAATGTCGGACGTCATAAAGGCCAAGCTCATCATCTTTATGATATTGAACGTTGTCGTGTCGACCGTTTATCTCGCGCTGATCTGCATCAGCCGCGCCGAATACGGGCTGTTCCCATACGCCTTCTACACCATGATCATGGTCTCGGCCTATGTGGCGGCCGTCATCGCGTACATGACCGGCGTCTATACGAACTCGCTGCTCTTCGACTATAAGGTGCTGCTCACCTACTGGCTTGCCGTCGCGCCTGTGCTCATCGTCCTTATCGTCACGTCATTCACCAATATGCTGCTCTGGCCGGGCATCATCATCGCGACTGCCGCGGGCGTCGCCGCCCTGCTGTTGTTGAGGAGGATCGACATGAAATGGGACAGGGAGGAGTTCCGGGCTTGATCTGGAAAGAGGTCGCCGTGTCCACGAGCGCCAGGGCCCAGATGGTCGACGTGACGGCGCAGGTGGCCTCGGAGCTCGCGGCGAGCGGCATAACATCAGGCGTATGCTACGTCTACGTGCCCCACACGACGGCCGGCGTGACAATCAACGAGAACGCCGACCCCGACGTCGTCACCGACATCCTGGTCGGCCTGGAGCGGCTGGTACCGCTAAAAGGGAATTACCGCCATGCCGAAGGCAACTCAGATGCCCACATCAAGGCTTCGCTCATGGGCTTTACAGTGACCGTGCCGGTCATCGGCGGCAGCCTGGCCCTGGGCACATGGCAGGGCATCTATTTTTGCGAGTTCGACGGCCCTCGCAGGCGTAAAATGCTTATAGGCATTGAAGAAAAGTAAGAACGAGGGAATCCATTAGAACCCCCGGGAAAGGATTTTTATCGCCTCTAGCTGGATTAAATATGGTGGGATTGATATATGTGGCTCCCGGAGGTCTAACGGACACAATAGACTTATCATCGTACCATTATATGGTAAACAAACTTCTGTGTTATATTAAATAAAGATTTCGGTTAATGATTATACATATGTGTTATTAATATCAATACTTTATATATTATGTAAAAAAATAGCATAAGGATAACTCCATGGATAGCCGCAGCTTATCAGAGCAGATAAAAGAGGTCTTAAAGGCCAACCCAAAGGGCATGACAGTGGGCGAGGTCGCCGAGAGCATCGGCATGAACAGCCAGTCTATGGGCCGCCATCTCGACGTGCTGGCCGCGTCGGGGCAGGTTGAAGTCCACACGTTCGGCCGCTCGAAGGTTTTCTACCTGTCGCAGCGGGTGCCGGTCTTTTCCCTGATCAACATCTCCCCGGACATGGTCGTCATGCTAGATAAGGACCTCAAGGTCACGAATGTCAACCAGAAGTTCCTGGACTTTACGGGGACCGACCGGGAAGACACCATGGGCCGGTGTATAACAGACGTCTCATTCCCCATCCGTTTCGAACCCGACATCGTCCCATACGCCCGCCAGGCGCTGGAAGGCATCCATTCCCGTATCGAAGCCCTCTATAAGCGGGGAATCGAGGAGCTATATTTCCAGATTAAGTTCATACCCATCCTGTATGAGAACGGCGATATCGGCGCCAACATTATCTTCGAGGACATTACCATGCGGAAGCGGCTCGAGGAGCAGCGGTCTTTCCTCGCGGCCATCGTCGAGTCCTCCAACGACGCCATCATCGGCAAGAAGCTGGACGGCACCATCACGAGCTGGAACAAGAGTGCCGAGCGGATCTACGGGTATACCGCGGAGGAGATGATCGGCAATAAAGTTTCCGTCATCGTCCCGCCCGAGCGCCGGGGCGAAGTGAACGACATATTTGAAAAAATACTGCGGGGCGAGCGTATCATGCACCATGAGACCGAACGGGTCCGCAAGGACGGAAAGAGGATCACGGTATCATTAACCGTTTCGCCAATTATCGATAGCGACGGCCAGGTGCTGGGCGCCTCCACCATCGCGTACGAGGTCGACCGTATAAAGCCTTACCGGAGTGCGCTGACCGTGATAGGGGTGGCCGCGATATTTTTTGTCTTAGATTTATCATGCCGTAGCATATTGTTTTAATTATGAGCTTGAAAGAGATGATGGAGGAGGTCGAGCGGCAGCGCCGCCGGGGCAACTTCAAGGCCTCGGAGAACCTGCTCCGCCTGGAACAGAAGCGTGCCATGCTCGATGGCGACGACCCCTATTATCACTTTTTCGGGGGCTTGCTTCTCTATTACTTAAACTATACCCGGGACGCGTACCTGAACCTGAATAATGCTATTTTGACGGACAACCACGACTCCTTTTACGTGGACAAATACAAAGGCGTGATCTGCATGGAATCAGGGCGTTATGACCGCGCCCTCGAGCTTTTCAATAAGGCGCTGTCTACTGCCCAAAAATCAGGGAACAATGACTGGATCGCCGCCATGCAGAACGCCATCGGCAGCCTTTACACACGGATGGGTAAATACGACCGTGCCCTTGACGAGTATACGTCCGCGCTCAAGACAGCGAGTGACAACGACAATAGAGAGTGGATCGAGACGAGCCTGTGTAACGTCGGCGTGGCTCGCTGCAATATTGGGGACTACGAGGGCTCGATTGATTATTTTACGGAATCGTACAAGGCCGCCGAGGCGCTGCAGGACGGCCGCGGCCAGCGGGTCTGCTTAAATAATATGGGTGGCGCATACAATAACCTCGGCCGCCATAACGAGGCGCTGCAAAAGTTCGAAGAGGCCCGGCGCCTGGCGGAAAAAATAGACGATAAGTATGGGCTGCGCGTCGTCTATAACAACCTGGGCTTTACTTATCGAACCTTGGGCGATCTAAAGAACGCTATGGAGTGCTACGAGCTTGCCCTGACCATCGCCCGGCAGATCGGCGACGACCAGGGGGCGAACGTGGCCAAGTACTGGATCCTGTCTATCTACGACGAGCTTGAAAAGGCGGCGGCCGCGCATTAAGAAAAATTAATGTTCCGCCAGCACATACTACCTAAAGAGGGGGCCGTCGTCTTGCTGAACAGGCTGAGGGGCATATTGGGCAGTGCCAAAAAGAACGAGGAGCCGCCCGGCAAGCTGCCGGTAGTGCAGTCCTTTTTCAACATGGATACCGAGGCCGCGCCGGCGCCTGTCCATAAGCCTGATCATATCAAGATGGACATCGATCACGCGGGCCACATGCGGGTGATCGCCCGCAGCGACACGGACGTAAAGGCTCTTGAGGCAATAGCCCTGCAGGCTACCCGGGAAAAGAAGACTGTCATATACGGAGACGATGTGGTCTCCGCCTACATATCCGAGTTCCCATGTATGAAGCTCATCACCCTCACGAAGAACGCGGATACGCTTTGCAGCTTCCCGTTCTTCAATACCGGCCGCCCGGTGGACGTGCGCCTCACGGAGATCACCGAATGCCGGAACGGCTACGAAGGGCAGCTGGAAGCCTACGTGAAAGGCTCGGTCATCACTTTTTTCGACGCCTTATACTTTAAGAATAAGAATACATATTTTCCTGGAAAGGATGCCCGGGTGCTTTTAGCGGGCATCGCCTATGTGCTCTCGAACAAGCGGATGGCCGGGGATAAAAAAGCCCATGAAAACGTCGAATCCGACCTGGCGTTCCGCTACGAGAACGGTGACCTGGACGACTACGTGTTCAGGGGTCGCGTGAAGGATGTGCTGGAGTGCCAGGTACCGGGCACGAAAGCCCAGGTGATACGGGTGGATTTCCGTACCGGCGCCGACTCGGTCATCGACCTTTATGTCTGCGCGACAGAAAACGCCATTCGGGAGAAGATCCATAAAGGCGACCACGTGAGCGGCATCATCTGGCTCCAGGGCTTCGTCGTTTGAAAAAGTATATTGCGTAAGCACGTTACTCCGATAGCGTCGATTAAATGAATCGTCTGTTAACTGGCCAAAAAGACGATATCTACCGGGGCCGATAGAAAAAAAGAGGCGGATACAATTGAAATGAGTGAATAACCTTATGATACCTATATTAATTAGATATTTATATTAAAAAATAGATGAGTCGTTTATGCCTGAGGATTATGATTATCAGAGATTAATGACTGCCTGCGCCGGAGCGTTCTTCGGAGTGATATTGGGGACCATTATCGGGGTATTGATAATTATTTCACTGGACCTGCTAAAAGTGAACGCCGGTAACCTGGCCAAGTTAGCGATCATGCTAGCATGTATTCTGGCAGGCGCCGCGTTGCTGACCATTCACGAGGTTAGAAAACACGAAAAACAATTTACGTGAACTTTTTTGAACCGGGCAGCACTCGTGGATTTTCTCAGGATGCATGCCGGCGCCCTAAAGAGTTTATATAAAAAGAAAAGCCTTATAGCTGTTGAATCATATAAGTTAGGCGCGAGTTTAGAGACTGCGTTATAACCGTTTTATCACCGAGGATGTCACCATGGATTTTAAGGCGATCGAAGAGAAGTGGCAAAAGCGTTATGAGGAAACGAAGGCCTTCGAGCCGTCCGTCGAGCCGGGCCGCCCCAAGTACTTCATCACGTACCCGTATCCCTATATGAACGGCTATTTCCACATCGGCCGGGCCTTCAGCGGCCTGCGGGCCGAGGTATTGGCCCGTTACAAGCTCATGCAGGGCTTCAACGTGCTCTTCCCGTTCGCGTTCCACTGCACGGGCACTCCGATCGTCGCGGCGGCCGAGCGCATCGCCGAAGGCGAAAAGAAGCAGATGGACATTCTCAAGAAAGCAGGCATCCCCGAAGAGGAGATACCAAAATTCGCCGATCCGATCTACTGGACGGAGTACTTCTCAAAGACCACTAAAGAGGACCTGATAAAGGCAGGAGCGGCCATCGACTGGTCCCGCTCTTTCCGCACGACCGCGTTGAACCCCTTCTACGACCAGTTCATCAAGTGGCAGTTCAGGAAGCTCAAGGAAGGCGGATACGTGGTCATGGGCGAGCATCCTGTCGTCTGGTGCCCCCACTGCAAGTCGCCTGTCGGCGACCACGCCCGACTCGAGGGCGAAGGCGTCACTCCCGAAGAGATATTTCTCATTAAGTTCAAGCTGGGCGAGACCATACTGCCCTGCGGCACATACCGGCCGGAAACGTCTTACGGCGTTACTAACCTCTGGCTGAACCCGGAGGTCACCTACGTCCGGGCAAAGGTGAACGATGAGGACTGGCTCGTCTCCGAGGAGGCCGTCGAGAAGCTGGCCAACCAAAAATACGTCGTCACGGTCATCGAAAGGATCCGGGGAAAAGACCTCATCGGCAAGCGTGTCCTCAACCAGGTCACGGGCCGTGAAGTGCCCATCCTGCCCGCCGTGTTCGTCGAGGCCGGCCGGGGCACCGGTGTCGTCATGTCCGTGCCCGCGCACGCGCCCTATGACTACGCGGCGCTGAGGGACATCGAGAGCAACCCCGCGGATTTCGGCATTACGCCCGATGCCATCAAGGATATCCGGCTCATCCCGCTCATCACCATCGAAGGCTTCGGCAAGTTCCCGGCCAAGGAGATCATCGAGCAGATGAACATCAAGGACCAGAGCGACCCGAAGCTCGAGGACGCTACGAAGGAGATCTATAAAAAAGAGTTCCATACAGGCGTGCTCAACGAGAACTGCGGCAAGTATGCCGGCCGGAAGGTCATGGAGGCGAAACTCGAGCTGGAGAGCGACTTCGTTCACAGCGACAGGGCAGCCATCTTCTATGAGCTCCCCCAGCAGGTTATCTGTCGTTGCCTCACGAAGTGCGTCGTCAAGATCGTATCCGACCAGTGGTTCCTGAACTATAGCAACCCCATATGGAAGGCACAGGCGCATAAGGCACTGGACGCCATGACGCTGTACCCGGAAAAGGTCCGCAAGCAGTTCGACTACGTGCTCGACTGGCTGAAGGACTGGGCCTGCACCAGGGAATACGGCCTGGGCACGGAGCTGCCCTGGGACAAGCGCTGGATGATAGAGTCGCTCTCTGATTCGACCATCTACATGTCATATTATACGATCTCGAAGTATCTGCAGGACCCGCACTATGGCATCAAGCCCGAACAGCTTACGGGCGAGTTCTTCGACTTCGTGCTCATGGACAAGGGCACCGTCGAGGACGTCTCGAAGAAGACGGGCATCATGCAGGGTCTCATCATGAAGATGAAGCAGGAGTTCGAGTACTGGTATCCTTTTGATATGCGATGCAGCGGCAAGGACCTGGTCCAGAACCACCTGTCGTTCTGTATTTTCAACCATACCGCATTATTCCCGGAGAAGTACTGGCCTAAAGGCATGAGCGTCAACGGCTTCCTTCAACTGGACGGCCAGAAGATGTCGTCGAGCAAGGGCAACATCTATACGCTCCGGCAGGTCATCGACATGTATGGCGCCGACGCCACCAGGCTCACGCTCATGTACGGCGGCGAAGGCCTGGAGGACCCCAACTGGGACAGCGAGTTCGCCCGCACGGCCGGCCCCAGGCTCGCGCAGTGGTACGACTTCGCCCTCGGGAACTACGGCAAGGGCCGGGAGGACGAGAAGTACATCGACCTGTGGCTCGAGTCCGTCGCGACCAAGACCATCAAATTAACAAAACAGGCAATGGACACCATGGACTTCCGGACCGCCATCCAGCGGGGCTACTTCGACATGCAGCGCTACCTGCGCTGGTACATCCGCCGGTCCCCGGTGCCCAACAAGCGGATCATCTCCTGGTTCATCGATGTCCAGACGCGGATCCTCGCGCCCTTCACCCCTCATATCTGCGAGGAGATCTGGGAGAACGTCGGCGGCCAGGGCTTAATCGCGAAAGCGGCGTACCCGACCTGGGACGAGAAGATGATCGCCGACGAGACCATCGAGCGCTCCGAGGATTTCATCCGGAAGGTCATCGAGGACGCCCAGGAGATCATAACCGTGGCCAATCTCACAGAGGCGAAAGAGGCGTATATTTATACGTCCGAGGACTGGAAGTATAAGGCTCTCCAGATCGCGGCAGGGAAGAACATGGGCGACGCCATGAAGGACGTCATGGCCGATTCCGATATGCGGAAGCACGGCAAGGACGTGAGCCGCTATATCCAGAAGGTCATCAGCGAGCGCCTCGTGCCCAGCGGCGTGGATGAGCCCGCAATCCTGAAAGAGGCGCAGGACTTCATCGCCGGCGAGATCGGCATGAAGGTCTCCGTTAACGCCGAGTTCGACCCGCAGAATAAGAAGAAGCACGCGATACCCGGCAGGCCGGCCATCTTCATACAATCGTAGCCCCGCCTGTATACCTTTTTTCTTTTAAATCGCCTCATACCGTTAGGTATATATGTCAGGAATCACAATGAAGTGCTGCCATTTTATCGGGCACGTAGATCAGGGGTAGATCGCTTCCTTGGCATGGAAGAGGCCTCGGGTTCAATTCCCGACGTGTCCATCTATTTTACAACGGCTTCGCCTGTCCGCCTGGTATGACGTCTTTATTCACATCCGGAACACAGGCATTTTTCAATGAAGATACCAGAGCTATGCCATTGAATATAGGCATAGGCTCTTCATTATTTAAAGGGCCGTTTGGAAGCTAGTTTGGGGAGGGCATCATAAAATGAGAATAATGAGGTGCATTGTCGATAATCTCTTTAATATCTTTTCAATAAACCCTCCCATAAAAAACATGGGAAAGGGCATCAAAGGCCATGTTATGGCCAGTATACACTTACGCTGGCGATCGTGCCCACGGGATTGAATGTGATCCATTTCATTTCTTCACTATTCATGAGCTCGCTCTTTCTATTATTAAGCTGTATGTACTCGATATCTAAGTTTTGTTTTCTATAGTCCAACGACCCGCCGTTACCCGGAGCCGCGGGTATTTTAGCTGAATTGGTATTATACCAGTTCATATAGTCATCATAGGAGATCTCGTGGTTTAAATACGACTGGTATTTGTCCTGATTCTGGGAATTGAAGGCGGCGACGGCGCCGTTATGCCGGTCCATCTGGGCGTTATAATTCCGGACGTCGGCCTCATATGCCAGGCCGCTCGCGTTATATGCTTCCACGTCCTTGTTATACTGGTCCAGTTTTGCCGTAAATATGCCGATCCGCTCCATACGGTCTGCGTAAAAAGCATATGACAGGTTTCCGTTCGTCTGGTTATCCGGTAATTCTCCCAGCTCGTCATCCGCTTGAAGGTATACGTTGTTGTCAGTCGCCACATATCCTTCCATCATGTACGTCGAGTTAATGCCCGTACAGTCGATATATACGATCCCTTTGTCGGTCGTCGGGAAGGCGTTGAATGCATGGCCGGGGATTTGCTCTTTAAATACTATGGAGACCAGGCCGCATTTGATTCCTTTCGCCTCGGCATTGTTATAGAGGTTTGCGGAGTAATCGACACACGTATACGCGGGTAAAACGTAGAGCCTGTCCTCCGTATTATCGTTATTCAGGAAGGCGATGAGCTCGTCGTAGCTCACGGGAGTCGCATTACGATACGTTTTTATAGTCACGTATTGATCGGCATAATCTTCCCATGGTGTCGGGGTAGTCCACCAATCGCGAAGAAGCTTAATACTGTCAAAAGGCACGATATAATTATTCTGAGACACGTTCATTGCCGTCGGGTCGACGTATACCATTCCCCGGTCAGTGGTCAAAAAAGCTACTACGGCATTGGCCGGCATATCGCTCGTGATGCCGCTCCCTATAATGGTACAGTTAATGCCGCCGGCTTCGGCTTTATCATGTAACAGCGCCGCGTATTCCACCGGCCTGTAGACGGGGTCCGCGTAGACCAGAGGCTCGATATCATTGGCCTCAAGAAAAGTAGTTAGATTATTATATGGGACATTAGTGGCGTTTCGATACATCGTAACGGTCTGATACTGGCCTGTGCTATTTTTATAGGCTAACTGTTCAGTCCAGACGGGCGGGAATAATATGCCATATGTGACAAATCCGCCAACACCTACTATCAATAAAATAATGATGACCGCGATGATAAGCGATATTCTGTTAAGCTTGATAATATGCCCCCGACACGCCTCTAAATTATCAATTTCTTTTAGAAATAATCGATGATAAAACTATCCTTATAGGGCCGACCAAAAAAATTGCAGTAACTTTGTATATTAACCGATCGGGACATTAGCTATATACCGGCATTATGTTCGCTTGCGCTGTGCCGAAGAAAAAAGAGGAAGCGTGTTATTTTATTCGATTATTTTTTCGCCGAGCATGTCCCACTTTCCGTCCATAATGGCGCTCGTCACCTGGCATCCGACTACCGTTATCTCCGCCTCGTGTGGAGTGATGACCTGCGCCAGGTACTTGCCCGTCCTGTCCCCGTAGCCGCTGTGCAGGCAGTCAAACTTTGCCTTGAACGTGTATTCCGTGGGAGCCAGGGGCATGGCGATCTGCAATGTCATGGCCCTGAATTGAGGCTTTACTACATCGCCCAGCGAGCCGGCATGCTCCACGCGGAGGCTCAGCGTATCCGCCATTCCGTCGAATTTATAGGTCTCGTCGTTCTTTACGAATTGCTCCGCCACGAGTGAAGCGCCGTCCCGGGTATCACACGACTTATCAGGCATGGCAGAGCCCCTGTAAGAGCATAGAATTACTGACATGAACGCGCATATAAAGAAAACCATCGTGACTGTTCCAAAGCCTGTTTTTTGAGCCATTTTTATCCCTTGCCTGATTGAACTTATACAAGCCACGGTGTATAACCGTTGTCATGTAATGGGGCAAATAAAACATTCATTACGCCGATTTGAGCTGAATTTATGGCGTTTTTATTTTTATAAAAAGAGTAAAATGGTCATACTGTCGGAAATGCCTTGCCTGCAGTCCGAATGTGAAATATCCTCATAAGCCAGACAGTACTGACCCTATGTTTTATTATCGATCATATCTATACTATAAGAGAATCCTCTCATTTTTCTTATTCCTCATTGCCAAAGGGCAAACCTATATATATTAGGATAGTATACATAAGACTAATAGGTATATACCTACAATACGTACAGTGACAAATATGCAGTCTGAAATTGAAAAGTGGCTTAAGGAACTCCGAAAGGGCAGCACGAAGCTTGCCATGCTCACTCTGCTCAATAAGCGGGATATGTACGGCTATGAGATCACGAAGGAGCTGAGCAGCATCACGGATGGCGTTATCGCCCTGAAAGAGAGCAACGCCTATCCGGCCCTCCATATGATGGAGGCAGACGGGCTCATCACGAGCTATTGGAAGGAGACGGAGCCCGGCATGCCGCCCCGTAAATACTATAGTATTACGCCCGCGGGCCGGGACTTTTTCGAGGAAATGAAGAGGGAATGGAAGAAGCAAAACGAGGCCATGAAACAGATCTGGAGTTACTAGGAGGGCTTCGCATGGAATTTTCACAGGGCGCTAAAGGCCTGATCGAGAAGAACATTAAAAGTATCATGGATAAGATGACCCTGAGCCAGAAGGACAGGGCCGATGTGGAGAAGGAGCTGCGCTCGAGCTTTTTCGAGGGCTCCGAAGCAAAGGCAAAGGCGCGCGGTGCGAGCGTCGTCGCAGAGGAGGACGTGTTGAAGGCTATTGGCGAGGAGGGCACGGTCGAGGAGATCACCGCGGCCTACATGAGCTCCTATGCCGAAGGCCTGAAGCGGGCCGGATTCTGGCGGAGGGCTTTCGCTTATATTATCGATATGATCATCGCGGGCATCGTGATCCTTATCCTGTCGTCGCCGTTCATGCTGATGAACTACCTGTTCCAGTCCTATGACTCGCACGGCTGGGTCGTGGTCGCGACGGGCATGATGAACTTTGCCATCGGGCTCATCTTCTTCGGCGTGCTCCTGTGCTACTTCGTCATCCTCGAAGGGCGCTTCGGCACGACGATCGGGAAGTATCTCCTGGGCATGAAAGTGGTCCGGGCCGACGGCATGCCCATCGACTATAAGGACTCGCTGCTCAGGAACATCCCGAAGTTCGTCGGGAACTTCATCTTCATCGATGCCCTGATCATGGTCATATTCTTCAATAAGGAAAAGCAGCGGGCGTTCGATAAGGTGGCCAACACCATCGTCGTACGCACACGGGAATGAGCCTCCTTTATTTTTTATCGCCTAAGTGCGTCCTTATGCCGCTGATGACCGTGTTCTTCTTTTTTGCGTCCTCGAAGATCTCCTCTTCGGCACGCTCTGAATCGATTACTGGCGGCGATATGTCGGGCGCAGCGGCTTTTTCCGGGCACGGCGCCTCGTCCCTGTCGCCCAAAAGCTTTCTCAGGCTTCGCATCGCGTTCACCCATCCATACCGGTGTCCACACGAATGAAAAACGTTTAGGGCGGTTTAACGAGAATAAGCGTCAACGCCGGTATTCCCGGCGTGAATTCCTGGCTATAGAAGGGTATGACGCGAACGTCCCGCGGCAGTACCGAGCCTCGCCCGTAGAGCCAGCGGTCCCATTTTTCCACGGGCGGCATGAGCTTCATATCGCCTTTCGCGTCCACCACGCGCCGCAGCGATTCTATCAGCCATTCCCGGAGCTTTAACATGATCTGCCCGTCGTCCATGAACGCCTTAGCCGCCTCGTTCGATGCCTCGATTATCACGTAGACCTGTCCCCTTCCCAGGTCGGCCTTAAAAATATCATAAGTCCTCCCGCTGATCTCGCTGAGCCGCTCGTTATTGTGAAACCCTTCAGCGACGAGCCGGAAGAACCGCAGCGTCTTCATGTTCCGGTACGTGCGGTAGACGTCGGCCAGGGCGCTGTTCGGTATACTGGCCGGGCCCGAATACGCGGCGAGCTTATCGACCTCGCGTTTGACGTTTATGTCCACGGAATTGATACGGTTGAGGGGGGTAATAGGCATTATTTTCACATAGGTAAGCCGAATAATATACTTATTGCTGCCGTAAAGATGGCGCATTCATCCTTTTAGATAAAAATCGAATTTAAGCTCATTAAGCTGAATGGGGCATTATTTTCACCATAAAGGCCAGTGGTTCCGTGTTTGTTATATAATCGTTTGTTCTTTGTTTTGTGTGGTTCGCTGATTTGTTCGGTTTTTCAACACGAAAACACGAATTATTTTTTTATCCCACGTAAGGGGCACGAACCACACTAAGGTGGATGCTTTCACGTCAAAACACTAAACAACCTCCCAAAGGCACGGACACCACTAAATTAACTTGAAACACTAGAGAAAGCATATTAAATAAAGTATAAGGGTCATGCCGTCCTCATGGTTCAATCCTTTAGTGTTTTCGTGCCATTCGGGAGGTTGTTTCGTGTTTTAAGCGCCAGGCATGGACCTTAGTGGTTTTAGTGCCCTTACGTGGGATATAAAAATTTTCGTGTTTTCGTGTTGAAAAAACGAAATATCTAGCGCAACGGGGAACATAGCGTAAGATATCTATAACAAAAAGGGTCTGAGACTAGGGACCATGTTCTTCTTTTACCGTTTCGGTGCCCTTTATGAAGTAGCCCAGCACCTTGAGGTTATTATCTGCCATGGCGATACCGGCGATTATAAAGACTGCGCCGGCGACGATGGCGGCAGTAAGGGGCTCGTGGAGCAGTGTTATCGCGAGGACAATGGCGAAGAGCGGCTCCAGGTACTGGTATAACGCCGCTTTCGCGGGGCCCAGCTTAATGATGGCGTCGTTAAAGAAGAAGTAGGCGATGACCGAGCAGATAATGGCCAGGTAGAGCAGGCAGGCCCAGGTCGTGGAGGAGAACTCTCCGATGGCGTGGTGCGGGGTGATGAAATAGAAGGGCAGGAGCCCTATGAAGCCGAAGATGAAGATGTAATTTAGCTGGGAGAGCACGGAATATTTACCCGCGAGCTTATTCCCTACGAGGATGTAGATGGCCCACATGACGGCGCATATAAGGACCAGGCCATCGCCTATGAGGTTCATCGAGAACGCAAAGTTGCCCTTCGTCGCGACGAGCGCCACTCCTATGAAAGCGATGATGATGCCCAGGATGTTGTCGATGGAGAGCCTCTCCTTGAGGAATATCGCCGAAGGGATGATGACGAAGAACGTGCCCATGTTGATGAGCAGCGCCGTGTTGGTGACTGACGTGTACGTCATTGCGTAGAACTGGACGATGTACTGGAGCGTCACGCCGGTCAGGGCCATGACGATGAGCACCGGCAGGTCTTTCCGGGCAATATTAAATGCCTTAGGGCCTTCGACGATGAGCGTGATGACGACCAGGAGCGGTACTGCAATTGCAAAACGCAGCGTGGCAAGCTCCACCGGGAACAATCCTTCGAGCCCTACCTTGGAGGCGATAAAAGAGCCGCCCCAGAGGGCCATTACGAGGACGAGCGTAAGCCGGGTCTTACCGTCTTCCGTTAAGCGCATCTAGAGCATTCCCTTCGTGCTCGGGACACCCCGTTTTTCATTCTTACGGGTGGCCATCCAGAGGGCCACGCCCAGCGCCTTAAACATCGACTCCACCATGTGGTGGTCATCCTCGCCCTCGATCCTGATATTCAGGTTAATGCCCGATGCCCTGGCAAACGAGTCGATAAAATGCCCGGTCATCCGCGTAGAATAGCCGCCGACCTTCTCCGCTTTGAACTCGGCCCTGAAGACGGCATATCCTCTGCCGCTAATGTCGACCGCAACGGTCGATAGTGCCTCGTCCATCGGTATGAGCGCGTGTCCGAACCGCTCGATCTTCGACTTATCGTCCAGCACCTTGCCGAACGCTTCGCCCAGTACGAGGCCCATGTCCTCGACCAGGTGGTGGTCGTCCACGGCCAGGTCGCCCGTGGCCTTGATGGTCAGGTCGAATAAACCGTGTTTAGCAAAGGACGTCAGCATGTGGTCGAAAAAGCCTATGCCCGTGGATACCTTTGACGTGCCATTCCCGTCGATGTTCAGCTCGACGGAGATGCTCGTTTCTTTCGTCTGTCGGCTAACGCTGGATGTCCTCATGGCTACCAGTGTAATTGCTTCTTTGAACGTAAATAAAGCTTTGCCTCTCCGGCTATATTTACCATTCCAGAACTATTTTTCCCTATCTTAAAATTAAGGCCCATGGCTGTTGCATTCCTATAATTACTTTTAACACCAAACAAATAAATTCAAATAATTGTAAGACAAACGATAATATATTGTTGGGGGGGCTCGAGGCGAATATAAATGACACTGAGAGCCGCGGACAGGTATTTTGTATTAGAGCGATTGCGGTCCACCTATGATAAGACAGACACGTATATCGCTGAAGATCCTGTATCGGGCCAGGTCATCCGGCTTAGATATGACCCTTTTGACGGTACCATCGGCACTATAACCCTCGACGACATCACCGCGCAAGTCAACGGCGGCGAGAAGGGCCGGGGGCCAAGCGAGCGGTATAAGATAGACTATGAGAACTTCGTAACGCTCAATAGCCGTGGCGTCCTGGGCGTGGAATACCCCATCATTCACGTCGACACGGACCCTGCAGGCTTCCTCTACGTCCGGATCTACTACGACGAGAACCGGAAGTCGAAGTCCAATGACGGCGAGCGCTGGTACTACGGGACCATCGAGTTCATCGAAGAGCTCTTCCCCACTGAAGAAGATGAAGAGGTTCGCGAAGAGATCGACGGGGCCATCTAACGGATATTTTTATAATTATTCATTAAGCTTTATAACGGATTAGCCGGATAGTCCTATTATTTGAGGTCATCTCTCATGCCCATGTCAAAAGTCAGGGACGTCGACATATATTACGAGGCGAGTGGCGGGGGCGAGCCCTTGGTGCTCATAAGCGGCTACACGGCGGACCATACGTCCTGGGCGCATCTCGTGCCAGTGTTCGCGAAAAAATATTGCACGGTCGTCTTCGATAATCGGGGGGTCGGGCAGACTGTCACGCCGGACGGGCCCTTCATCATAGACGATATGGCCGACGATACGGCAGCCCTCCTGGACGCTCTTGACATTAAAAAGGCGCACGTCATCGGCGTCTCCATGGGCGGCCGCATCGCGCAGGCCCTGGCGCTCCGGCACCCGGAAAAGGTAAAAGGCCTGGTCCTCTGCTCGACGACGGCGCGCGTTCCGCCCCGCAGTCGGTTCGCCCTGGGCATGATGGCGGACGCGCTGGCGAAGGGCAACATTAGCCATGATTTTCATGACATGATGATGCTGTCCTGGACGCTCTCCGACCACGTGTTTGGAAGCCCCGAGATGATGAAGCGTATGCGTGTAGGGGCATCGTCGGAGCGTAAGCGGCCGTTGCCCGCGAACATGGTCCGGCAACTACAGGCCGGCTATCAGTTCGACACAAGAGCCAGGCTGGGCGAGATAAAGGCGCCCACGCTGGTTATCCATGGTAACGAGGATATACTATTCCCCATCAGTTACGGCAAAGAGCTGGCCGATGGCATTCCCGGGGCGAAGTTCGTCGAGCTGAAGGGCGCCGCGCACACGGCATACATGGAGGCGGCGGACCGGTTCGTGCCGGCCGTTCTGGCATTCCTGGCCGGGGTCGACGCGACGAGTGCTCAGCCGCCGGGCCTGTAGGCGATAGCGAACATCGTATTCGCCTCGAGCTCGATATTATTACCCTTCCTCATCGTTTCCAGGGCTTTTTTCATGTCCTCCAGCACACGGGGCCGGAGCTCTTCGGGTATATCCCGTAAAAAATTGCCGAACGAGCTGGCCTCGATGAAGCCGAACAGCTCTCCCGCGGATGAATATTTGTGTGTCTCAGAAACATGATCGATGCATATCCGGTCGAATCCCGACGTTTTTAATCGCTTGACAAGCTCATCCCGGTCCACCAGCATGCCCATCTCGCTCTGGAAGCTCACCCTGCCGGCATAGGGCTTTCGCGAGAATATCTCTTCCATCATCTTCTGCATTGCGAAGGGGTGGCTCCGGTCGACTGTCGTCATGCCGACGTTGCCGCCGGGCCTCAGCACCCGGTAAGCTTCTTCGACGGCCGCTTTTTTATCGCCGACCCAGTGGAAGACCGAGCTATAGCAGACATGGTCGAAGCTCTCGTCAGAAAATTCACTCAGATCCTCGCCTCTTCCGATCATGAAGCGCACATTCGGCCGCTTCTTATCCTTGAGCTTGGGTTCCGCTACCCGGATGCGATGGGGCGACGGGTCGATGCCGATGACTAAGCCGGAAGGCCCGACTATGTCTGCCACATAGAGGGCGAGGCGCCCGGTGCCACAGCCCACATCGAGCACGCGGTCCCCTTTTTTAATGCGCATCTTTTCCACGAGCTGACGCCCGCTTTTAAACTGTACGTCGCTGATACGGTCATAGCGCTCCGCGAGCTCGCGGCCATCCCACATAATGCTGCTCATTATGTACACCCTACCATTCTAAGGAAACGATCTTATCTCCATGTGGAATAGTGCCTTTCAATTATTTATATAAATTGTTAAATATAATTAGTATTATCCTTGCGTAGAAAAGGTATTATTTTTATTATTACGATAACATGAAAGTATATCGTCTCATAAGCGAACCTAATAATTTGTGTGAAATATGGCCGACGACCCCATCGTTTTTCATGGCAGCCTGAGCCAGCTACTGGCGAAGGTCGAATCGGGCGAGCTGATACCTAAGCTGCAGGCATCGCATGCCCCCATGTGTAAATTTTTCACCGCTTATTATGTCATCAACGGCATCCGCCACGTAGTACCCCTTGTTCACGGCCCGACCGGCTGCCCGCTTTACATGTCGGACATCGTCAGGACGCGGGAATGCTGCGAAGAGCGTGGCGTACCGCTCGAGCCCACCGCATGTACCACCCTCGACGAGAGTAACGTCATCTACGGGGGCGAGGGAAAGCTGCTGGAAGCGGTCAAGGAAGCGGATAAAAAGTACCACCCCGACCTCATCGTCATCCTTTCCTGCTGCTGCTCCGGCATCATCGGGGACGACGTCGAGAGTATCGCCCGCGAGGCGGAGGCGGAGGTCAACTGCCGGGTCCTGGCCCTCCGCAGCGAGGGGTTTGGTGGCGACTTCCGCAGCGGCTACGAGGACGCGTTCAAGCTCATTATGGAGCTCATGGAGCCCCCGAAAAAGAAAATGAAGGGGACGGTAAACATCCTCGGCGCCCGCTGGGGCCCGACGCTCACCGAATTTAACGAGGACCTGGAAGAGGTAAAAAGGCTGCTTGGCGAAATTGGGGTAAAGATAAACGCGATCATCGCCGGCGGTTGTACCGTCGATGAGATCAGGAGGGCGCGGGAGGTCGAGCTGAACGCCTCGTGGTGCTACGACTGGGGGCAGAAGCTGGGCGACGTAATGCAGGAACGCTTTGGCATTCCCTACAGCAGGACGGGACAGCCCTACGGGCTCCGGGCGACGAAAGAATGGCTGCTCGGCATTGCCATGCCGCTGGGCCTGGAGAAGAAAGCCCTCGAGGTCATCGAGCGAGAGACCCGGCAGGTGCAGCCGGATATCGACTATCTGAAGCGGGCCCTGAACGGAAAGACCGCCATCATCGAGATCTCCGAGTTCCCCGGGCCGATACGGGCCCTGTCCCTGGCGCGGATGGCCGAGGAGTTCGGCGCCCACCCCGTCGTGATCAACGTCCATCCCTATACGATTAAGGAACGGATGCCCAGCATCAAATTTTTACTGGAAACGGGGGTTAATCCCGAGATCATACTTACAAAAGGTCTCTTCCGCCTGGGAAGCTTCCGCTCGTCTAAAGAGACGGAGGACGAGCTGGAGGCGATCGTCCGGACGTACGATGACCCCATTTTCTTCGGCAACGCCGCCCGGTATCCGCCCTGCCCCGTCGTTAATCTAACGCTCCTGAACCCGGCATTCCAGCCCCAGTACGGGTTCCGGGGTATCAAGAACATAGCCGCCCTGGTCCGGCAGGCCCTTGAGAATAAGGACCTGCCGCGCTCGAAGCTATTGAGGGGGATGCTCTATGGAACAAAGTAAGCCGCCATGCGAGGAGAAGTGCATCGACCCCTATCTGCGCTGCGCCTTCAACGGCGCCGCGCAGACGGCGCTGGGCGTCTCCGGCTCCGCCCTGCTGGCCCATTCCCCGCAGGGCTGCGAATATCTCGTGAACAACGCCTTTGCCTGGCAGGAGTGCGACTACATGGAGACCATGACGCTCTGCACCAAGCTGTGCGTGGACGAGATCGTCCACGGCGGCGAGGAGCTTCTCGCGCGCACCATCCGGGAGGCAAAGGGCCTTCCCATCGACGTGTTATTCGTACTCAGCGCCTGCGGGCCGGAGATCGTCGGCGACGACATCGCGGCCGTGTGCGAGGATATGCAGCCGGAGGTCAAGTTCAAGCTGGTCCCCATCCAGAGCCCCGGGTTCAAAGGGTCGCAGTATGACGGCATAGACATCGCCCTGGACGCGCTGATAAAGAAACTGGTAAAGAACGACCGTAAAAGGGTCCCGGGGTCGGTATGCCTTATCGCCCCTCATGCGAATGCCAACCCCACATGGATGGCAGACCTGGAATGGGTGAGACAAACTCTATCCGAAATGGGGGCCCACGTTGTGGCCACGCTCTCGCATAAGACCCCCCTGAGCGAGATCGAGAACATTCCATCCGCCGAGACATCCATCGTGCTCAGCCACGATGCCGGCCAGAAAGCCGCGGACTATCTTTCTGAGACCTACGGCATCGGGCAGATCTGTAAGGATATTCCCCTCCCCATTGGAATGACCAACATACAGCGGTGGCTGACCGCCTTAGGGGAGCGGTTCGACGCGCAAAAGACGGCCGAAAGGATGGTGGCAGATGGCGAGAGGATGGTGACCGCAACGTGCCGCCGTAAGTGGCCCATGGCGCGGTTCTTCTACCGGACGCCCGCGGCAATCATCGCCGACGCCACGGTCGGCATACCGCTGGTCAGGTTCGCCACCGAGGAGATGGAGATGACGCCCGAGCTTATCGCGCTATACTCCTGCCGTGGTACTATCCGGAACCTGCTTGACGGCGAGCTAAAGGGACTCGGGCTCAAGCCGAAGGTCGTGTGCGGCACGGATGTATACAAGACGAGGAGGGGGCTGATGGACGTAAAGCCGAAGGTCGTCTTCGGGAGCACGATCGAGCGGCATGCCAGCGAAGGGCTCGGCGTGCCATATACCGTCGAAGTGGTGAGGCCGATGCGCCAGTTCCGCTTAATTAACCGGGCTTATTTCGGCTATACCGGGATCCTGAACCTTTTCGAATGCGTTCAGAACGAGTGGGTTTTACGTTGGCGCTCAAAGGAGAAAAGATACGAAGCGAAGTGGTAATGGAAATATGAGACAGATTGCGATCTATGGCAAGGGAGGCATCGGGAAAAGCACGATCGCCTCGAACCTGTCGGCGGCCCTGAACGAAATGGGCTATACCGTCATGCAGGTCGGCTGCGACCCGAAGAGGGATTCCACCAGGATCCTCGCGGGCGGGCGGCTGATCCCCGCCGTCCTGGAGACATACCGGGAACAGCTAAGGGTGGGCAGGGACGAATATGCGATCTCGCTGGACAACATCGTTTTCAAGTCGGCCGGAGGGATCTACTGCGTCGAGGCGGGAGGCCCGGAGCCGGGCATCGGCTGTGCCGGAAGGGGCGTCTTGACGGCTCTTCAGATTCTAAAGGATTTGAAAGCCTTCGAGACCTACAAGATCGACGTGGCCATCTATGATGTCCTTGGCGATGTCGTCTGCGGCGGGTTTGCCATGCCCATCCGGGAGGGGTTCGCCAAAGAGATATACCTCGTCTGCTCGGGCGGTTTCATGAGCATTTATGCGGCCAACAATATCGCCAGGGCCGTGCAGCGCCTCTCACGGCGGGCAGAAGCGGGGACCGGGCTTGCCGGGATCATCTGTAACAGTAACGGCGATGAAGCACTCGAGCGGTCGGTCATACCGGAATTTGCCCGGCGCCTCGGGGCTGAGTTTGTCCAGTTCGTTCCCCGGTCGCCCGTGATCCAGGCCTGCGAGTTCGAGGGCAGGGCGGTCGTGGAGCATTCTCCAGGCTCCAAAGAGGCAGATATATTCCGGGAACTGGCCCGACAGGTCATGGAGAATAAAACAACGGTGATCCCGACGCCGATCAGCGACCTCACCGACCTGGAGCAGATGTACCGGCAGTACATCGCGAGGAAGTAAGGCTTTAAAAGACCGGCCCATGTACTAAAATATATAATTTCCATAACATATGTGAAATGGTGAGCTGGAATTCCATAAGGACGCGCGAGATGCTGGTCCTTATACTGGCCTGTGTTTTAGTCGTACTCGTACTTGGCAGTACCTGGATCTACATGGCTAAACAGTATATCGAGAATGATATTTATTCGTCCGATATCAAGGATTCTCTCCACATGGCCGAGTCCGTCACCATGTACTTAAACGACATCATCCATAACATCGAAGTCATATCCGTCGGCCCTGACATGGCCTCGTGGGTGATAGAGAACGATACCGGCCATTTGAAGCAATTATCGGACAACCTGCTCATGAGCTCCCCGAAGCCGGACGGCGTCGCCATTGTAAACGAGACCGGACACGTGTTGTATGGGAGTCGTCCGACAAACCTGACAAATATAACCATATTAAGCTGGTATGGCGATATGTCCGGGAATAACGGGTCTTATGTTACGGGATTGTACCACAGCCCTCCTTTAAACGATTATGCTTTTGCGATCCTGACGCCGGTAAAGAACAATAGCTCGATAGTCGGTCGGATCATGGTCGTATATACCCAGGAGAACTTTCAGGATAGCCTGAAGGAACATAACCTCGACCCCCGGGATAATATCATCGTCGTCGATGGGCATGGCGACGTTATTTCGAGCAATGACCTGGGTGCCGTGAACAGGAATACGGACCTGTCGCCGTACACGCCGGTCCAGAAAGTGATACGCGGCGAGTCCGGCGTGATCACCCACAACGATAGCTGGGATGGCCAGTCCCGCATCTCCGCCTACCAGCCAATTCCCAATAGCGGCTGGGGCGTTATCGTATCCACGCCCACGAGCGTTGAATACCGGCCACTTTACGATCAAATAGAATTAATACTGGGAATAATGGCCATTTTCATCGCCGTTTTTTCCATACTGGGATATTACGTCTCGAAATTCCTCGCCGACCCCATAATCGACCTGTCAAGGACGATGCAAAGGATCTCCTCCGGCAATTCCGATGTACGGGTTAAAATGCAAAGAAAAGATGAGCTGGGAATCCTGGCCAATACGTTCAACGAGATGATGGATAAGCTTGAGGAAGCGAAAGCGCAGTCGGATATATACCTGGACCTGATGGGACACGATATCAATAATATGAACCAGGTCGCCCTGGGAAACCTGGAACTGGCGGATACCATGATCAGGTCCGGAAAAACGCTGGGAAAAGGCGACGAAGGCCTGATAACGAAGCCGATCAGCGTGCTGGAGGATAGCTCCAACCTGATCGATAACCTGAGAAAGCTCCAGAAAATAAAAACCGAGGAACTGCCGATAAAAGCTATTGACGTATCGAAGATACTAAAAGGCCTAAAGGACCAATGTTCTTCCATCGCCGGGAGAGATATCCGAATAAATTTTGAGTACACGGCAGAACGCATGGTACGCGCAAATGAGCTCGTGAAAGATGTGTTTTCAAACCTTATCTGGAACGCCATAAAACATTCAAATCCCGATAAACCCCTTGTGATAAACCTGGATGTCGCGGAAGCACTGGAAGGCGGAAAGAAATATTATCGGATCACCGTCGAAGATAATGGGCCTGGAATAGCGGAAGTGATCAAGCCTCAACTATTTTCACGATACAACCGAGGCCAGACAAAAGCTAAAGGAAGCGGCCTCGGATTATATCTCGTCAAGACCCTTGTCGATAAATTCTCCGGCCGCGTATGGGTCGAAGACCGGGTGGATGGCGACCATATGCAAGGCGCCAGGTTCGTGGTCCTGCTGCCCGCGGCAGAGCCCTCGTAAAAAGCCGTTGAAAAGCCCTGGATCTATTTATGCTTCCCGGCTATTTTGATGGCATCTTCCAGCGAAAACAAATGCCTGTATAGCGCCGAGCCGATGACGACGCCGGAAGCCCCCGTATTTTTGATTGTTATGACGTCCCGTAGCGAAGTGATCCCGCCCGATGCGATAACTGGTATGGAGACGCTCGATACGAGCGCTTTCACCGGGCTTTCGTCGACGCCCTTGAGTAGACCCTCGACGTCTACGTTCGTATACAGGATGCTACCCGCGCCCTTCTTTTCAAACAATTTTCCCATCTCGACGGTGCTCTTTCCCGAGGACTCCTGCCAGCCCTCGACCAGCACCTCGCCCTTTTTCGAGTCCAGCGAGACCATGACGGCTTCCGGCCCGAACTCTTTCGAGAGCCTGGACACGAGCTGCGGGTCCTTCACTGCGGCCGTGCCCAGAATGACGCGGGTCACGCCCAGCCCGAGCAGGTACTTTGCAGCCTCGTAGTTCCTTATGCCGCCGCCGACCTCGGTTTTTACATAATATTCCCGGATGATGTCCTCGACGATCCTCGCATTTTTTCGGTCGCCGCTCAGGGCCCCGTCCAGGTCGATGATGTGCAGCCATTTCGCTCCCTGCTCCACGAAATCGCCGGCAACTGAAAGGTAATCGTCGATGGATACCATTTCGGTGCCGGGCACGCCCTGGACTAGCTGGACGACCTTGCCGTCTTTAACGTCGATGGCGGGAATGACTTCAAACATAAGCACATGAGTAACGCTCGTGAGAGAAATAAAGATTATGTGTCTCCACGCCGATGATAATTCAGGGAGACATGATGGTGATCAAGATAAAAAGGGCGTATGACGAAGCGTCGAAGGACGACGGATACCGCATACTGGTCGAACGATTATGGCCCCGGGGCGTGACAAAAGAACGCGCTGCCATCGACCTCTGGCTTAAGGACGTGGCGCCGAGCACCGAATTGAGAAAATGGTTCCACCAAAATATGGATGATTGGCAGGAATTTCGAAAGCGCTACTGGCAGGAGCTGGCCAATAAAAAGGACGACGTCGACCTGATAAAGAAAAAAGCCGAAACCGGCACGGTCACTTTTATCTATTCCGCCCGCGAGCGGGAGCATAACGCGGCGACCGAGCTGAAAGCTTACATCAAGCGGCACGCATAAGGAATACTGCACAGGGGTCATGGCATTATTGCCGGGACTTTGACAGGCGATCCGGCGATAACTTCCGACAGCCATTTCTCGCCGTCCGGCGTCCTCATGTATTTACCGTTGGTCTCGATGATCAGGCCTTTCGCCTGGAGTTCTGCAAGGATACTCTCGCAATGCTTAGAATAATCCAGGTCGATCCTCAGCCTGGTAGCGAAATACTGGAGCCCTTTGGCGTTTTTAAGCGAAAACCTGTCTTCGAGCTCCTCGCGAGTCTTCGGCTCTTTAAGTAGTATCATAGACCAGAACCTGAATCGCTCATTCCTGAGCTCTTTCATATGCTTATCGCCCCGGAACTCATACTGCGATATATCGGGTTCCGCGCCATTAGAGACTTTAATGGTCTCCCTCCCCAGGTCAAAGGCGCTCTTCAGCGTAATGAGAGCGACGCCCAGGCTGACCAGCGGGTCGACGATATATACGCCAAAACGGGCGAAAATAATGCCCACGATAACGGCGATGGTAACGTAAATGCTATTGAAGTTATCTATTGACAGGATTATGAGCGAGAACTTACCGGTACGTGTTCCCCAGAAACGCTGGTATAGTGCAAGCCCGATGCAGACGGCCCCGTTGAACAGGGCGACCGATAGCGGCAGGATGCCGGAATCGAAAGCCTCCGGCCTCAGCAGGCGGCAAACCGACTCATAGCCCAGAAAGAGCCCCATGATGGCTATGATAACGACGATCAGCATATTCGCGATGGCTTCCATATCGTACTTGATGCCTAGAAAAGCCGCCGCCGAAGTAAAAACGCTCACCAGGTCATCCATGCCGCTTGAGATCAGGCCCATGCTGTTGCTCAGTAAGCCCACTGACAGGCTTACGAGCGCGAGCATGGCATTGACCAGTATGGATACGAATGAGGCCGGGAGGCCGCTCGAAAAACGGTCTGTCGTTTTTATAATACTACTTTCCATTTGAGCCGCCTTTTCGCTGCCCTTCCGGGTAAGTCGATAGAGGCCGTTCTCTTCAACGACATAGCCTTCCGCGATCGTGGCTGCGAGGGACGTTTCGAATAGCTCCATGGCATCGATGAGTCTGCTGTAGTTATCAGGGTTGAATGCTATCATGACCCCCGTCGTGTAACTTTTTAATAATTGTTTTTTATCGGCCGGGCTGTCCAGCATTAATAGTATGAGGAACCTGGCGTTTGCCAGCCATTTCGGATCGTGCCCACGGTCGTATCCACTTCTTATGATCGTAAAAAACGTATCGCGAATAGTCACCGGTCACGCCTCGGCCCCCATTTACGGGGTCAACTATAATATCTTTTTGGAATGCTCCAGTTAGCTGGATCTTCTTTACGATAGACTTACGCATTTCCCGGTGCTTCTTTATATTTTTATACCTGTGAGCCCATATTTTATCTCATGCCATATACCCTCGAAGCGCTCATTGAAAAAACGATGGCCAGCCTGCCCGACGATTACGTCATACAGAATGATGACGATGCCCTCGTTAAGGCCGCATACACGACGGAAGAGCTGGGCGAAGTGGTCAAGGCCATCGCCCACGGGACGGACCGGGAGGTCGTTAAGGAGTGCGCCGATGCCATCGTTGGCCTGCTCCAGATAATGGCTTTCTATAATTACGAGGGCACGCCGGGCATCGACTCGGCGTTCGACGAGACGCTGGGATTGCTCAGGGAGAGAAAGATGACCGGGACCGGGGCATAGCAATGAGCTTCTATGACCTTAACCGCATCGAGTATAAACTCAAGCGGGAAGGCGCCCATGTAAAAGCTATCACGGGAGAAAGGATCCAGGTGATGCAGGTCCGGCTGGACGTGGGCTTCGAATCCGACCACAGCCATCCCGAGGAGCAGGTCGGACTCGTGCTATCGGGCCAGGTGGAGCTGACGGTGGGCGGTGAAACCCGGATGTGCGGAGCCGGCGCCGGATATTGTATCCCGCCGAACGTCCGGCATTCTTTTAAAGTGCTTTCCCGCCCGTATGCGGAAATCATCGACATCTTCAGCCCTCCGAAAGAAGAAAATAACATATAAAATTTGGATAACAAAATACTAGGCTAGATAATTCGAATATTTAAGAATCAAAGATACAAAGGGCACTATTTTCACCACAATGGCACGAAGGGCACAATGGTTCACAGAGATATTTTTTTAAATTAAGGGCACAAAGGGCACGAAGCCCGGTGCATCGGCGTCAGGGCACAAAGGATACAATGGCACGGTGGGATGCACGATATCACTTTTTACCTTTGAAATCATTGTGCCCTATTATTAAAAAGCGGGCCTTTGTGCCCTCTGTGTCATAATTATTAAAGAAACTTTGTGATTCATTGTGACCATCGTGCCTTTGTGGTGAGAATAGTGCCTCCGTCCACTTTGTGAGCTTAAATAAAATATCCAGTATAGCATATAAAAAGGAAAAATTTTACATCACTTTTCAATGTTAGAATAAAAAGTAAGCGATAAGCCGATAAGTATATAAGCATATGCTTATATTCTAATATTTGTAGGGGAATCTGGCAGGGGATGGATTAATGGATGGACTACGAGTTAGCGGAAGAATCGGCTGACCTTTTTAAGGCACTCGGCGACAATACCCGGGTACGCCTGATATACGTGCTTGCATCCGGTAAACCAGAAAAGATAGGCGTAACGGAGCTAGCCGCAATGATGGGCATAACACAGCCCGCGGCCTCGCAGCACTTGAAGATCCTCAAGAACGCACGGCTCGTCCGGGCGAAGAAGGAGGGCAACCACGTCTATTACACGTTCGACCGGGAGGCCGTGCTAAAACATAAGGAGCGCGTCGACGATCTATTCGGCCGCGTGTTCGAGAAGTGCGATCAACGGAAAAAGGAAGGTTAGGCATGTCTACGTCGATATATTATTTTACCGGGACGGGGAACTCGCTGCACGTCGCGAGGGCCGTCGCCGAAAAGCTGGGGGACAGTAAGGTAATTAGCATTGCGAGGCTAAAAGGCGATACCATAGAAGATAAAAGCGATACGGTAGGGATCATATTTCCCGTATTCTACGGTAACCCGCCGAACATCGTCAAGGACTTCGCAGCAAGGCTAAGGCCGGCACCGGAAGCGTACATCTTCGGCATCGCCACGTGCGGAGGCGCGGCGGGAAACTCGCTCCATACGCTGAGGCAGATCCTGATGAAGAATGGCGTAAAATTATCGGCCGGATTCGAGCTGGTGATGCCGGATAGCGCTTACGTCGGAATGAACCTGATCACGCCTCCGGAAGAGCGGGAAGAAGCCCTGAAAGCATCGGAGATAGAACTTAGCAGGATCATCGATACGCTTAAAAAAAGAGGCGGGCAGGAGTCGAAATTCGGCTACAGTATCGCTGCAGACATAATGGGAATCGCCGGAAGCACTTTCGCGACCCACCTCTACCGGCTGCCGAAGCGCTTCAGGGCGACCGATAAGTGCAACGGCTGCGGCATCTGCGAAAAGATATGTCCCTCCGGCAACATCACACGGGCCGATAAGAAGGTGACCTGGGGCAATAACTGCACGCATTGCCTGGCCTGCTTCCACTGGTGCCCGCAGACGGCCATAGAGATCGGCGGCAAAACGGGGAACATCGCACGGTACCACCACCCCGGCATAAAAGTGAGCGACATGATGAAATAAGCCGACAGGGGCTTTTCTTTTTTCCGAAATGACGCCCCAATAAGTTTAAATAATCAAAGTGGCATAACTCGATTCGTTCCCAGATAGTCCCGTGGGGTAGCGGTCAATCCTGTTGGCCTTTGGAGCCGAAGACCCCGGTTCGAATCCGGGCGGGACTATAAATTACGAGTCCAATAGTCCTATCATACGATTTTATTAGTATGCAGACATATTTTTATTTTTACTAGGACCTTCGTAGTACTCACGCGAACATTAAATTCATATCATTCGAGCCTCTGCTTGGACCGGTAGGTAAGTTGAACCTGCAGGGTATCGATTGGGTAATCATAGGAGGCGAATCCGGGCCAGGGGCGAGGCATATGGATCCTTCGTGGGTAATGGGCATCCGAGATCAATGCAATGCAGCAGGTATTCCGTTTTTCTTCAAGCAGTGGGGCGGCGTTAACAGGAAGAAGGCCGGGAGGGTTCTGGAGGGGAGGACCTGGGAAGAGATGCCCCTAGTGTAAAGGGCGTTAATAAGTCCCTTATCTGGCAATAATGCTTATTATCTAAAACAATCGAAAACAACTTTGAGATGAAAAGCATTAAGTTCAACGTCGAAGAACACTATATCCATTTTGTAGCGGATGCAGTGGACCATACGATCGTTATGCAGGCTAAGGCATGTCGCTAGGGGAATATTAATTGAAGCTATACACAATCGGTTTTACAAAGAAATCAGTCGAGCAATTCTTTAGATTGTTAAAGAAAAACAATGTGAAGTGTGTCATTGACATCAGGCTAAATAATAAATCGCAGCTTGCAGGATTCACCAAGGAAGAAGACCTAAAATATTTCCTGCAGGCGATCGCCGGTATTGATTATTGCCATATGTTATTATTTGCGCCAACGGATGAGATATTAAAAAAATATCGGGGTAAAGAGATTTCTTGGGATGATTATCAAAAAGAATATGTGAATCTGTTGGATTCAAGGAATGCTCTCAATAGTTTTGATCACCAAATATTAAGCGATGCATGCCTATTGTGTAGTGAACCTACGCCTGAAAAGTGCCATAGGCGACTGCTTGCCGAATACTTAAGTGGTAAAATCAAAGGTATCGAAATTGTACACTTATAATTTAACCTAGAAGCACTTTTATTCTACAACGGGTTCCCTCAAGCGGGCATTTTCTTTCTTAAGTATTAAATTTCCAGTAGCCAACATCCCCAGCAAAATCTTGAGGTTTCTGATTTTAACGATTTAACAAGATTCATCCGATTACTAATTTATTAGCCCTCTCAATCAATCGATTCCAAATAGATGGCATCCTGCTTGTATACAGCTTGCATACAGCGTGAGCAAAACCATCGCATGTATTAGGAATTGGCGATAATTAGTATAAGTTTAAAGCTGATTGTTTCAGATAATTATCATATGCTAATATCCATTTATTTGATTTCGGTTCACCATTAACAGGCTTACATAAATTTCTCGGTACAAATCTGCGGCGTGCAAAATGCCCACATAAGTTGCATAAATTATTTTTTTGCTTAGTAAATTCAAATTGATCCATTGGTAATTTTTTTAATCCAATGTTAAAGCCAAATACTCGGTCAATAGACCCTGCAGCTCCACATTGATAATAGCCATAGCGGTTTAATCCCATGCCACAATCATTGGTTATCCAGCATGCATTGGTAAAATCGGTGAATGCATACATCATATTATCGCAAGGGGCAAGATTAAAGGCCTCAAACTTCTTTTGGAATCGCCCGGTTTTACTGGTATTGTTAACATATATCTTCCTCGGCACCTTTAGCAATTTCCTGTTTACCTCGGGGCCAAAATTATTTGTCGTAAGCTCAAGCCATGTGGATGGCGAATATTTCTCTTTATAATCCAGCAGAATCCTCAAGATTTCTTCGAGGTCCGGATGTAATGTTGGTTCACCGCCAAGAATTCGTATCCGAGACCAATGCTTATTATTCGCAATACTCTCATCAATAAATTTTCTGATTTGCTCGACCGACATCGTAGAATCGCTCGGAGCCTGTGTACAGGAGCGGTCACAATTATAACATTTCAAGTTGCATTTGAAGGTAATATCGATCTCGATAAGGTCAAGTGAAGTCTGGTATTCGGGCCCTAATAGTTTAGTTACTGGTCCAGATACCCTGACCAAGTTACTAAGCCGATACAACGTCTCGTGCATGCTGCCCAGTTCCATGTTCATCCCGGCTAATTATTGAAATTCGACCAAATATTGAGCACTTCGATTTCTCCAATATCATTAGATGTCTGAGGCAATTCCATTATCTTTTTAAATCTATGACACCATTGGAAATTTTCTTTAACGATGCGATCATTTAACTCCAATGGTTCCAATACGGTCGCAGAATGATAGGAAATATTCAAACGAATCAGGCAATCATCACTGGCCACTCGCTCTATCTCTTTAGCCATCAGGCTAAAATTATCCACGTGGTCAAGAGCGTTCAGGGATATGATGGCATCAAAGGACTTATCCATAAATGGTAATTTTTCAGCACATCCAGCGATGTAAATAGCCCTTTTATCATAATATTTGAAAGGGTAACCCAATTTTATAAACTGGGGAACGAGCGGATCCAGGCAATAAAT
>NZ_DATJPM010000003.1 GCF_035506375.1 Methanocella sp. | reverse complement strand
ATATCCCACGTAAGTCTCGATAATCACTAAGGTCCATGCCTGGAGCTTAAAACACGAAACAAGCCTCACGGAGAACACTAAATTCACCAAAGGATTGAAACACGAGGACGGCATGACCCTTATGCCTTATTTAATATGCTTTCTCTAGTGTTTCAATTTAATTAGTGAGGCCCGTGCCCTTCGGGAGGTTGTTTGGTGTTTTGACGTGAAAGCATCTACTTTAGTGCGGTTCGTGCCCCTTACGTGGGACTAGAAAATAATTCGTGTTTTAGTGTTGAAAAACCGGACAAATCAGCGAACCACACAAACAAAGGACAAACGATAACACAACACACACGGAACCACCCGCCTTTGTGGTGAAATCCATACCAACAAGGCATACGCTATAAGTAAGATAATCAAATATCCAAAAATCGAAAAATAGTCAACAATAAATAAATCGTATTACGTGGCAATTGATGCCCCCTGGTTTTTATAGGTGATAAACAGTTTTCGTATTATAGGAAGCCTTTGCGCTGCAGCCAGTTCACCTGCGGGCCCGTGTATCTCCAGATCACGTCCGCCTTCTCGTCCTGGAACTCCCAGGGGACGACGATGACGACGTCGCCCTCGCGGATCCAGATGCGCTTCTTCATCTTGCCCGGGATCCGGCACATCCTCGTAACTCCGTCGACGCAGCGCACCACGACGCGATTGGCGCCCAGCATGCTGGTCACGGTGCCTAATATCTCTCTTTCCTTTTTGTTGGGCACGCGTACCCTTGTGACCATTTCGCCTTCTTCACCAGGATGGCCGCCCCTGTTATCTGGAGTATTCAGTTTATCACCTTCAACCACTATATACGGAGGTTAGTATTATACCTTTTTTCGGACTGGCTCTAAGATCATGTTCATGTACTTCGCGGCGGCCTTTTTCAGGTCCATCGGGTGGACCTTCTTTTCGGCGAACGCGCTTTTCAGGGCCTCGAAGCTGGAGAACTCCATGTTGCCGCCGTGCTTCTCGGGCCTCTCTATCGTGATGGTCGGGTACCTCATGAAGACGTGGTACTTGAACAGGTCGATGACCGGGTTATTCTCCACCTGGCCTATCGGGCAGAACGCCTTTTCGATCTTTTTCGTGACGCTCTCCGCGGGCTCGTCCACGCTTATATTATTGCCCTTGCTGGAGGACATCTTCGTGCCGTCCAGGCCCAGCAGGATCGGAGTGTGCAGGCATACGGGGCTCTTGAAGCCCATCGTCGGTAATTGCTCCCGGGCGATCATGTGGATCTTCCGCTGGTCGATGCCGCCCATGGCGACGTCGACGCCCAGCGAGGCGATGTCCATGGTCTGCATGAGCGGGTAGATCATCTGCGAGACGTGGGGGTCCTCGGCGTCCCGGGAGATCTCGTCCATGCTGCGCTTCGCGCGGTTCAGCGTCGTATCGCAGGCCATGCGCAGCACGTTCATCTCGTACTCCGGGGATAGCTGATAGGTCGAGCCAAGCACGAAGCGGGTATTCTCTTCGCTCAGTCCCAGCGCTATGAAGCACCGCTTGTTATATTCGGCGATCTTCTCGATCTCCGCCATCGTGCCCTTACGGTTAAGATAAGCATGAAGGTCGGCTAACAGCACGATAACTTTAAAACCGGCGTTCTGGCAATCGATCAGCTTGTTGGCCGTGATCATATGGCCTAAGTGAATGTTACCGCTGGGCTCGTAGCCGACGTAGACCGTCGGATGCTGCTTATCGTCCAGCAGCTTCTTTAGCTCATCCATGGTCACGACTTCCTCGACATTCCTGGTGACCAGCTCTAACCTATCCATTATAAGACACCACTGCCCTAATAGAGCCCGGTAATATAAATCATTTATGTTTTTGGGACGAAGAGCAACATCTAATTTATATAATAACAGGCAGGTACAATCTGTAGAGGTGCTCGCCTGTTGAGTGATAAAAAAGGTCTCGGGTGGATGAATAGGCTCTGGCAGTTCAAATTTTACATATTACTCGGAGTGGCCATAGCCATCCTCGCGTACGCGACCTACTATTACCACGGGCAGTCCGAGGACAGGGCAGCCGACCTTGTCCAGAAGGGCGTGGAGTACGACGCCCTCGGCATGCAGTACGCGAACCTCACGGGCGAGCACGAGACGCTCATCGCCAGCCACAATAATCTGACTGAGCTGTACACGAACCTGAGCTATAATTATAGCAGTCTCATCTCGAATACTTCGTCCATACGCTCAGATTACGACAGCATGAAGTCGGCGATCGGTAACTTCACGGAAAGAGGAGGGCCGGTGATAGCCCTTTATTATCACTCGTACCGGCTGGGGTCCGGGAATAATCAGAAGCTCTACGTGCAGGCCATCATCTATAACGTCGGCGATAATAAGGCAAGCAGCGCGACGATCCATTGCCGCGTCCTCTATATGGGCCAGCCCAACCTCAACGACCAGACGTTCACCAACATAGCTCCCCTGGACAAGAGGAACTACACCTGGGAATTCGACACGATGTCACAGCTCGACACCGTGTGGGTCACCTACTCCTGAAGTTCATCGATAGTGAGATAAACTATATTTAAGCGACCGCCAGACAACGATATTTAGGGGCATTTGGAGGCCCGGTGATGGCCGGTAAAGGTAGCATACTGTATGTTTTATTGCATGTGAAATGGGAATATCCGGCGTCCGCCCGGCTGAACTCCGTCTGGTATGAAACGTAAGACGGATAAGCACTAACCTTTTATATGATACGCCGATAATAATCATGTACTAAATGGGGATGGTTGTTTGAGTAATGGAAAGTCACTTAGTAGTGGCGGCTTTAAACCTGCGGGTTCACTGTCGACTATCGTCGTCATTGTTCTAGTCGTAGTCGTGCTCATTCTCTGCGCCGGCGTGTTCATGCTTTATAACAACGAAAAGGGCGCCAGCAACGACGCGGCATCCGCCAGGCAGGCGTACACGGCCCTGAACGAATCGTATAATGACCTGTCGGGCAGGTATACGGCCCTCGTCGCCAATAACGCCGACCTGAGCCAGCGCTACGACATATTGAACGCGGACTATAAGAACACCTCGGCGGACTACGCATCACTGAAGAACCAGAGCGAGACGACGACCGTTAAGCTCGGCGAGTTCCTGGAGAACGACCCGGCAGTCGCGTACAATTACAACATAATGTCCAACACTACGAATAATAATACCACGACGCTGGACGTGAAGGTGAACGTCTATAACGTATGCAAGACGGACGTCAGCAACGTGGTCGTCAAGCTCACGATCCAGTCGATGGCTGACAACTCCACGGGCGAGCTGGTCAAGACCATCGCGTCCATACCGACGCTCGGAAGCAGCTCCGTGGACTTTACGCTGGACAACACGTCGAGAGTCCAGAGCGTGTGGGCGAACCTCGCCTAGAGGTTCTACCATCCATCTTTTTTATTAATTTTTGCCGTAAAAAACGGGTTTATATAATTGATCGTTCCCCAATCGCATATAGGAAAAATTAGTACATGCTTCTATCTTTGTAAAGTATTTTAAGTACGCCATCCTATTTTTAATAGAAATGTATAAATTCCAGATCGTCGGCCACCGGGGAGCGCCACGGCAGGCGCCGGAGAACACGCTGTTATCGTTCAAGCGCGCCATGGACATCGGCGTGGACTGGATAGAGTTCGACCTGCGGGAGACGAAAGACGGCGTGCTGGTCGTCATACACGACGATGCGGTAGACCGGACGACGGATGGCAAGGGCAAGGTCCGGGACATGACTTTCAGGGAGCTCCACGGCCTCGATGCCGGAAATGGCCAGGAGATCCCCTCGCTCATGCAGGCCATCGGCCTCATGAAAAATTATGTGAAGATGGACATGGAGATCAAGGAGCCGGGCATCGAAGAAGATGTCGTGGCCGCTATCCGCCGGAATGACATCGCCGGCCAGTGCATGGTCTCGTCGTTTATCTACGACTCCATTAAAAAAGTGAAGGACATGGACTCCGCTATCGCGACCGCCGCCATCATGGATAAGATGCCCGAGGACCCGCAGGAGTGCCTCGACACGCTGCTTCGGGACGTGAAGGCGGACGCCGTCATGCTGAGCAAGAAGATCGTGACGCCGGCGTTCGTCGGCCAGATACGCCGCCAGGGCCTGAGGGTCGGCATATGGAACGCCGACACGCCTGACGAGATCGATAAGTACGCGTCCATGGACCCGTATTATTTATGCAGCAATTACCCGGAGAGGCTCGTCGAGTTCCGGCAGGTGCCCGTCAGTACCTGAAAGGGATACTTTTTTAAAGGCGACACCTATAGGTATTTCAAGGCTAATTCGTATACGATTAATGGATTGATGTCGATGGCGATACACCCGATCGAGTTCAGGTACGGCACGCCCGAGATGAAGGCCGTGTGGACCGAGGAAGCGAAACTTAAAAAGCTGCTCATGGTGGAGGCGGCGCTGGCGAAGGCGGAGGCCGAGGTGGGCCTCGTGTCCAGGGAGGACGCCAGTACGATAGCGGCGTGCATGGATAAGGTGAAGGTGGAGCGGGTCAGGCAGATCGAGGACGAGATCAGCCACGACATGATGGCCGTGGTGCTCGCCTACGCGGAGCAGTGCGGCGAGGCCGGCAAGTGGGTCCACTACGGCGCCACGTCCAACGACATCCTGGACACGGGCCTGGCATTACAGTTAAAGGACGCCATGGAGATTATCGACGATAAGCTGGAGAAGCTCAAGAGGGCGCTGCTCCAGAAGGCGGACGAGACGAAGCATCTCGTGACCGCGGGACGGACTCACGGCCAGCTTGCGGTGCCAACGACCTATGGGCTGAGGTTCGCCATCTGGGCCGTGGAGGTCGCCCGGCACCAGGAGCGTTTGAGGCAGATGAGGCCCCGCGTGGCTATAGGCCAGATGAGCGGCGCGGTGGGTACGCAGGCGGCCTTCGGGAAGGATGGCATCCGGATAAAAGAGCTGACGATGCGGGAGCTGGGCATCCCCGCAGTTACCGTGTCCTCCCAGATCATCCAGAGGGACAGGCACGCAGAGTACATGGAATTTTTAGCCCTGGTCGCCAGCACGCTGGATAAAATATGCCTGGAAATACGGCTCATGCAGCGCAGCGAGATCGGCGAGCTCGCGGAGGGCTTCGGTAAAAAACAGGTGGGCTCGTCCACGATGCCCCATAAGAGGAACCCGATAAACTCGGAGCAGGTGTGCGGCCTGTCCCGCGTGGTGCGGGCCTACGTGGAGCCGGCACTGGAAAATAACGCGCTGTGGGACGAGAGGGACCTGACAAACTCCTCGTGCGAGCGGGTCATCATCCCGGAGGCGTCAATTTTACTCGACCACATTTTAAGAAAGGCCACAAACGTGATCAGCGGCCTGACGTTCTATCCGGAGAACATCAGGCGCAACCTGAACGTCCTGAAGGGCGTGCAGATGAGCGAGGCGGTCATGATCGCGTTAGCCAGCAGGGGCTTCGGCCGCCAGAAAGCACACGAGATCGTACGCAGTGCCTCCATGAAGGCGTTCGAGCAGAACATGCCCTTCCGGCAGGCCCTCCTGGAGGACGCGGAGATCTCGAAAAAACTAACGCCCGCCGAGATCGACGAGGTCACCGATCCGGAGAATTACATCGGTACCGCCGTGGAGCAGGTCGATGAAGTTTTAAGGAAAGAAGGCTACGTACATTAAGAAGCCGTCCTATGAGCGAATTCCTGCTAATACTCCCCACGCTGAACGAGGAAGAAGCACTGGGAGCCCTCGCCCCCGAGATCCCGAAGTGGATGGACGTCCTGGTAGTGGACGGCGGCTCGGCCGATAAGACCAGGCAGGTCGCCGAAAGCCTGGGATACGGCTTTTTACCCCAGAAGTTCGGCAAGGGCAAGGGCTGTGGCGTCCGGTCGGCCATGGAATATTTCCTGGGCAGGGATTACCGTTATATGGGCATGATCGATGCCGATTATACGAATCCGCCCTCCGAGATGGAACGCATGCTTACCGAGATAAAGGCCGACGGCGACGATATGGTGCTGGGCGCCCGGGACCGGAAGGTGCAGCATGACAGGCTCGGCTGGTTCTCGCTTTTCATCAACTCTTCCACTTCGGGCATCGTCTCTTTTGCGTATGGGATGAAGCTGCCCGACATACAGACCAGCTACTGGCTGTTCAGCCGCAGGGCCGTCGAGACTATCTATCCCGGCCTGGCCGCCACGGGCTTCGAGATCGAGTACGACATGGTCTATAACGCGTGGAAAGAAGGGCTGAGCATCGGCACCGTCCCCGTGACAATACGGAATCGGCTAGGGGAGTCAAAGTTTACGAATTACCTGCGGCTCAAGCAGATATACCACGGGTTGCGGTACGTGGGCAAGAGCCTGTACGTGATGGCCACGGGCCAGAGATCTAACGGCCGGCACCCTTAGATAAAAAATGCCAGCGTCAGGGCAATTGTCGCCAGAATATATGCGTCGCTCGCCGACTTCATGTATGGTACGAGCTTCTTTGGCAAATCGAAATATACCAATAAGCCCTTACATGCGAAAGCGCTCAGCGGCAGGGCCACGAAGGCGATCGCCGAGAAAAACGGGAGCAGGCCCGACACGATACCGGCTAAAAGCACAATGTAGGCCAGGGCGCTCAAGAGAATAAAGACATATACGGCGTTCTTTCTGCCCAGGCGCACGACCAGGTTCGTCTTCCCGACGGCCGAGTCCGCCTCGTAGTCCGGGAACTGGAAGATGTACAAGGCGGCCGTGTTCAGGAAGGCCACGGGCAGCGACGAGACGAGAACTACGGTAAGAGGCCCGACGTAGCTGCTCATATCCGCCATCGATGCCGGCGGCACCTGCACGACAAAGGCGCCCAGCACCATCAGCGGCGTAGCGAAGAGCCTCGCCGTCTCGCCAAAGCCCCGGTAAGCCAGCTTGAAGGGTGGCGCCGTATAGAAGAAGCCGATGGCGGCGCCTATAACACCGATGACGAGGACGATGGGGCTCCGGGTGAGGACGATAAATGTGCCGAGCAGGGCGCTAAGCCCGAAGCTGAGGAGGCCCGCGATGAGCACCCCCGCCGGACTCAGGGTGCCTTCGGGCAGGAGGCCGCTGCCACCGCTGTACGGCGTGCGCTCTTTATTTAATACGTCCGTGCCGCTGCGGAAATCAAAATAGTCGTTCAGGATGACGGTGCCTGCGTGCAGGGACATCATGGCGATGACTGCCAGAACACAATAGGGCAGGCTGAACGACTGGGGCTCATATGCGTAGGCGACCGCCGAGCCGAGGACGACGGGCAGCGCCACAAAAATTAAAAATAAGACCCGAAATTCCTTTAGCCAGGCCTGAAAATTCATGGATAACGACCCTTACGATATGGTCATGGTATAGATGGCCCAGTAGCCATTCCGGTTATCCATGTAGGCGATGCGATTGCCATAGATCACCGGCGCCTGCTGGTCGTGGGGCTCGTTGGTAAGCCGGCGCTCGTTCTGGGTATTCAGGTCGTAGGCATAAATGTCCCAGTTGCCGTTGCGGTTATCGTCGTAGACCACGGTGCTGCCATAGATATCGGCGTACCCCTGTGAGCCCGTCTGGGTCGGCGAAGTGGTACTCCCCGTGTTAATGTCATATATGTATATGTGGTCCGTGCCGCTTGCATCCGAATGGTAAACGATGTAATGGTCGTATATACGCGCATGGTTATTAAGGCCCGGGCTCGTTGAGATCTTCTGAGGCGCCGGGTTTTTCGTCCCCAGGTCGAGCAGGTAGATATCGTTGCACGTGCCACTGACGACCGTATAGACGAGCCGGTCGCCGTAGATCCGGATGTCCAGGGGCTTTGGCAGGTTGGACATGACGTCCGAAGCGCTGCCCATGACCATGTCGAAGACGTAGATATGGTAGTTCGGTACCCATTTGCCTTCGGAATCATAACGGCCTACGTCCTGGTAATAGGCCAGCTTGTTGGCGAACATGGTGATGCTATTACGAATGCTGTTATCATCCGTGCACGTGAGCAGCGATTCCCGCGTCCTGATGTCGTACAGGTATATCCGGTTGCCATTGGTCGGGTAGAACAGCATGACCTTGCCGTTGCTGATGTCGCCATAGGAGAATACCGTCCCGTCGGCTATCTGCGTCCTGTCGCCGGTGTTCACGTCATATAAAAATGTATAGTTCTTCGCTCCGTCGTACATGTCGTAAGCGATGTAGTGGTCCCAGATGCCCGGATAGGAGTAGTCGAATTCGCCGACCGTGATCTTCGTATCCTGCTGATAAAAACCCGGGTCAAGTGTCGGGGTGGCGACAGCGGTCGGCGTTGCCGTGGGCGTGGGCGTGGCCGTCTGCCGGGGTGTTGGCACAGGCGTCGCCGTCACCGTCGGGTTCGCGGTAGGAGTCACCGTGGAATGGGGCACAATATAATCATATATGTAAAAGGCACAGGCTCCGATGACGATTATGAGAACGATAAGCGCACCGACAAAGATGATCTCGGATGCGAGGCTTCTTTTTCCTGGCTGCGGCGTCATATGTTAAACTCTCTGGCGACTGGATAGACAATCCGATAATGACGACCAAGCAATAAGTCCTTTTCGGTTCTTACCACGGGGCGCACGGAGGCACCACGGAGACACAGCGCTTTTTATTCACCACGGCGACACGGCGAACACGGCGTTTTTTTATTTCCTGAAGGGGGCTGATGCCCCCTCGGAGACCCCAATATTGCTTATTAAAAACTTCACCATAGCGGTCACGGAGGCACCACGGAGGGGGCACGGTTTAATATTAACCACGGAGGGCACAGTGGGCACGGAGGACTTTTAAGTCCTACAGGGGGCTGACGCCGCGCGGAGCGCTCTTGCTTACCCCTCGGAGACCCCCTGCTTACTTTTATATCCTGAAGAGGGCTGACATCGGGCGGAGTGCTCTTGCTTACCCCTCGGAGACCCCTGCTGATTAATATTATCAGGAAACCGTGTCGCCGTGGTGTCGCCGTGCCGATCATAAAAAAGCGCCGTGTTCGCC
>NZ_DATJPM010000002.1 GCF_035506375.1 Methanocella sp. | reverse complement strand
CCGTGTCGCCGTGGTGAATACCGGCATCAAGTTTATTTATTTCATCCTCATAGTACTCAATGGCGATAACGCATGGAAGCGAGCGACAGCATAACGGCAAACGACCTGTACGGCAAGCCCATCACCGTAGGTGCGACGGTCAAGTACGTGTCCACGAAGACCGTGGGCAGGGTCATCGACATGAAGCGGGAGGACGATAAGACCTGGGCGCTCCTGGATAAGACTCGCCTGTATTACGATACCCGCTACCTGGAAGTGACGGCCGCGAATGCCACCGAGGAAGAGGACGAGAGTACGGCAAGGGTCGACATGGAAGAGGTCGAGAAGAAGATCCGGAGCATGGAAGATGCCCTCAAGGTCAAGGACATCAACATGGACACGAGCTGCGAAGGCGGCGGATAAAATTAAAAGGGAGCTAAGGATTACTTTTTAGCCTTAGCCTTTACTTTTGCATTTGTTTTTACTTTTAAAGGCTTCTTTTCCACGGGGCTAACGCCCTCGAGCCGGACGGGCTTCGAGTAGTCGTGGCGGCGGGCGTCCTGCCCGTTTATATACGCCTCGATCTCCTGGAAGAGGACCTTCTCCATCTTCTGGATGGTCTTCTTATCACCGCGGATGGCGAGCAGGTCCCTCTCGATATCGCAAACGCCGACGGGCACATAGATGTCGTCCCGGCGGACAAGCTGTATCGGGTACTCCTTTGCGAGCTTGAGGATGAGCTTCCGGGGCGTGCCCGGCGGTATTATCAGGTCGAACAGGCCCGGTATGACAGGCTTATTATGGAAATCCACTTTCTGCTGGAGCCCCATGTACTCCTCGACCGGCTTGAGCTCGACCTTCCTTTCGCTGATGAGCCCCTCGATTGTCTCTCCCCGCTCGAGGGCCTTTATCTCGATAAGCTCCCGGGGCTGTATGGAAACCTTCATTGTGTCCACGGGCTGTGCCATTTTTTTAGACGCGACCTTCTTAGCGGGCGCCTTTTTTACAGGCTTTTTCTTCGTGGCCGGCGTCTTCGTCGTCTTAGTTATAGTCTTCTTTGCTGGCATGAATGTGAAACCCCCGTTATTTTGTCTTTGCCAGGTCCGCGTTCTTCCGCCACTGCTTGACGGTGATGGTCCTGTCGAAGTTCTTCCTGATGCGAACCACCTCTTCGGGGACGTGCTTTATCCGCACGACGAAGGTGCCCATGCAGGGCTTCGTGTAAGGCAGGATCAGGTTATCAGTGTTATCCTCGACGGCGATGGGCACGTACTCGCTTCCCAGGATCCGCAAGCCCAGCACGCTATAGCCGGGCTCCACGTAGTACGTCTCCCAGTATTTCGAGAGGATGAACTTTTCCGACACAGGGTAGGTCTGGTGGGATAACAGTATGTCATAATCATAGTCGTTCAGGCAGGCCATATCTTTAAACCTCGATCTTTTTGTCTTTATTCTGCAGCTTCATGCGCGCTCCCAGGATGCATTTTCCGCCCCGGAGACCGCCCAGAGGGTTCTTCGGGGTGCCGTAGGAGTTCATGCACCGGGCCATGACCGCCGCGCCCCTTGCGAGGCCGTCGTCGCAGAACACCAGGTGGTCGTTGGGATTATCGAATAACCCCATCTCAGTGACCTTCTGCAGTATGAGCGCGGGCTTGTCGCCCGTGATGCCGGCACGTCCGGTGATACCTATTGTGGTCTTGCTTGATATTAAGTTATTCTCGAGCGCTTTTGTCAGGAGGCGCTGTGCGATCATCGCGCTGGTCAGGTCCAGCGTTGCGAGCATCGTGTTGACGTTGTGCTTCTTTATCAGGGACGCGCCGACCTCGTTCAGCTTAGGCAGGTCCTTCCCGTTCTCGCCGACCTCGCAGCCGATTAGAATTACGCCGTTGTTGCGGGCCGCCCGCGGGTTCACGGGCACGCTGCCCCACCACTTGCGCTCGTCCGGCACGACCTCGATCTGTACCATCTCGTGGGCCCACTTCGCGTGCTCCTCGATGGCCCTGTCATTCATGATCTCCGCCAGGAGGCCGGGCCGCTCTTTTGTGGTTATGTCCAGCACATTGCCGAATTCCTTGTCGACCAGGCCGGAGCCTCGCACGATGGCGTCCGGAACTGCGCCGGCCAGGCCGCAGAAGTTGCCGATAGTCTGGGAATAGGGCTGACGGTCGTTCGTCATTCGTCCCTTGAGCGTGGTGCCGAAGTCGATGCTGCACACGGGGTTCCGGAAGTCCACGCCCGCCCACTTGGCAGCTTCCTTGATGCCGGCCGTTGCGAGCTCGCCCTCCATCTCGTTTGCCACGATCTCGACGCCGCTACTGCCCATGGGCGGCAGCACGCTGGCCACGGCGCCATCGAAGAATACCCTATCGAGCTGAGAATACTTCCGCAGGCGCGGGGGGTTAAGGTTTTCCTTGTTCATTGCGGGGGTCATGTTCTTCGGAGGAACGCCAGCCTTGATGCAGCCATCGGCTAACGCCAGAATGAACGAGCCCACGTCGTCCGGCCTTTCGAACCCGGCGACGACGCCCGTGGAACGGACCACGAAGTTCAGGTCCTGGGAGATCTCGAGCCCCGCAGCCTTATGGGCTTCCTCCAGCGTATGTTTAACTAATTCGCCGACCGACTCGCGGGTCAGCTTCTTTCCGTCGAGCGTCTTGCCGAAGACCTTTTCTCCTTCCTTCGGGGGCCTGACGTCCCTGGACATCTTGACGGTCTTATTAAGCAGGTAGGTCTTGCCCGTCTCCAGGTTGGTGGCCGTGAGGATACACTTGGTCGTCGTGTTGCCCATCTCCACCGATGCGACCACGTAATAGGACGTGGTCGAAAGGTCAATTTTCGCGCTCATGCCAGGGGAGCCGGTTTTCGGGACCAATGAAAGGTAGGGACTATCCGCGATGTGAGGCTTGGGTCCCAGTAGTCTGCATAAAGGCTTTAGCTGCATAAAGATCACCGGAATGATGAATGTAATTGTCATGAATTTCTTATGTGAGACGATATATTTTTTGTATGAGGCCGGTCGTTGTATCATTCGATTGGGGCGGAGTTTAAGGTTTTAATTTTGAGTAACCCATTCATACTTGGCCGTTTTTAATTATTATCGAGGGGGTATTTTGGAAGAGCCGTTTAGTGTTAAGAGCCATCCTTGTAGCCTACTTCATCGTTTACGTGACGGTGAGGGCATATTACAGTGCGAAGACCGGCACGCTCACGGAAAGGCCAAAGGGCAGAGTTCTGCCGAAATTCATTTAACGACGGTGACCGAAAATGGGCATTAACAGGATCGACCTGAGCATGATGAGAGAGATGGATGACCGGGATTTTTACCACCTGTATTATGTGCTGAAGGGCAGGGGGAAGTACAAAGGCCGGGAAGACGGCATAACACAGCTTATAGAGCAGGGCGATAAGCCGCTGATAGCCTATCTCTCCGCATATTCACGCTACAAGCTGCTTATCCAATAACTCGATGGTAAATCCGGGAGAATGCTATCGCTACCGTTTATAAGGTAGCCATATCCGCCGTTTTTTTATTAAAACACTATTGTTCTACTACATTACGGGCTTTCCTGACATAAAATTCGATAGATCGGATAAAAACCATACCGTATAATAGCGACGATTATCGAACAATAAAGGAAAAAAATCCAGCTTGACGGTATCGACAGAAAGGTATTATATATCCTGCGTCTTCTCCATCTTCAAAGGTTAGGTGGACTGGGTGTCGGCCAGCACGACGTTTATACTGGATACGTTGCTTACGCTTTGCCTTTTACTCTTCACGGCAAAAGTTGCGGGCGAGATCTGCAGGCGGCTTGGGATCGCGGAGGTCGTGGGCGAGCTACTGGCGGGCGTCATCATGGCCCCGACACTGCTCGGCGGCTATTACTTTTTAGGAGCCCCGCTCATTACCGTGAACGATGCGGTCGAAATGTTTGCCCAACTCGGCGCCATCATGCTATTGTTTAAAGTCGGACTGGAGATGCGGTTCGACAAGTTCACCAGGATGGGCCCGCTGGCGACGATGATCGCGGCGGGCGGCGTCTCTCTGAATTTTATATTGGGCTTCGCTCTCTCGACCTTGTGGGGTTACCCGCAAAAAGAAGCCCTGCTCGTCGGAGCCGCGCTCACGGCGACCAGCGCCGCGATCACGGTTAAAGTGTTAAAAGACATCGGAAAGAACAAAACGACAGTAAGTGATATTCTCGTGGGCTCGGCGGTCATGGATGATATCCTCGGGCTGGTCGTGCTGGCCATCGTGCTGGGCCTCGTGAGCAACGATTCCCTCGACCTGGTAAGCATCGGCTTTACGACTATCAAGGCTGTCGGCGTGCTCGCCGCTTTAATGCTCATCGGCGTATTCGTCATTTCGAAGGTCATAAACTGGCTGTGCCCCCGCGATGGATGCGCCCGTCCCATCGATGGAAATAGTCTTATCAATGGTAAGACCGTACAGGGGGAACACTGTAAAATACCGTGTAATGGTGCCCAGGAGGCAACCGTCATAGCAATGTGCTTTGGCTATGCCTACGCCGCGGGCATGGCGGGACTTTCGCCCATACTGGGGGCGTTCGCGGCCGGCATGTCCATCGCCGAGACGAACGTGCTGGAAGCTATCAATGAGATGACGGATAAGATCAATTTTATCCTGGCGCCCCTGTTCTTCGTGGTCATCGGCACCTACATGAACCTCGGGGCGATCAGCGCGAACGGCTTGCTCTTTATGATCGCGCTCGTGGTCCTGGCCATGCTCGGCAAGATCGTGGGCTGCGGGCTCCCGGTGCTGTTAATACGCAAGAACTGGAAAGAAGCGGTGCTCGTCGGCCTCGGGATGATGGCCAGGGGCGAAGTAGAGCTGATCGTCGGAGGCGTGGGCATAACGACGGGCATATTCTCCCAGGAAGTCTTTTCCGCGATCATACTATTGGTGGTAGTGACGACAGTCATAACGCCCATAGCGTTAAAGCAGGCGTATAAAATACTTAAAGTGGATAATTAAGAAAGTGTACATTTTTTCAATCCTTTCTACTTTAAGCGTTTAATTCGCCCGGCACTATTGAGGCGACTTGACACTTTCAATGCGGTTTAAACGGATAAAGCCATTATAAAAAGAGAAGAAAAGCCGGTCGTTAGACCGGCTCTCGAATTAATTTATGCCAGCTTTGTCAGCGGGGTGACCTCAGCGAGCGGGGGGGTGCCCAGGTCCTTTGCGGCCTCGGCGACGATGATGTCGTTCATGGCGACCGCGGGGAAGACCTCGACTGCGTGCTCGATGGGGCCGTACAGGCAGAAGTTGCAGCCAAGGGTGATGGCGATGAGGTTGCTGCCGATGTCCGACGGCATGTACGCGCCTTCCTTGCCCGGCTGCTTCTTGAACTTCTTCAGCCACGCCCATGCGGACGGGATGTTGTGGTAGCCACCGCCTACGGGCTCTCCAAGCTGGGACTTCACGGCGAAGATGGACCTGTAGGTCGCACCGGAGCCGCTGCCCAGCGGGGTGGCCGCGACGTCCAGTAGCGGCCTGGTGATGCCCTTCTCGGTACCGAGAGTAAGCATGCCTTTTGTCTGGCCGGAGCCGCCCTTGGTGAACATCTCCATCCTGCCCTTGACCGACATATCGACGGCGTTGAAGCCGAGGATTATGGCGGAAGTGAACTTTAGGGGCTTAATGGCGTCCATCTCGGCCTGCTGTGCGGCAGCGTTGATCGAGTTGTAGATGACCCGGTCAGAGATGCCGATCTCGTCGGCCTTCTTGGCGCCGGCGATCCTTGCGGCCGCGACGGTCGAGTCGACCAGGAACGCGTCCTTGCCGATGTTCGAGTACCATTCGATGTACTTGATCATCGACTCTTCCGTCTCGGAGACGATCTGTACCCAGACCTTGTTGCCGGTGATGTCCGACATCTCCTCCTGCTGCCTGATGAGCTTTTCCGCACCTTCCTTGTTGAAGATGCCCTTCGCGCTGTCCTCCTTTGCCGCGAAGATGGGTTCCTTGTTGTAGAATATGGAACCAGCTAACACGGTCGGGTATTCGCCAGGGTTTCCGCCTACTTTTGCCCTGCCGACCTCATAGACCTTTTGTGGTGTATCATACTTAAACATTGAATTCTCCTCCCTTTACACGATCGACATTATAATACTGTACGCTACGTAGATCAATACGCCGAAGAGGAATCCGTAGAGGATGCCTACTTCTCTGCCCAGAGTTATGCCTGCGCTCTGCTGTATCTCGGAGTTGGTGAACTCCACCTTCTCCTCGATCGCGTCGAGCCTCTTTTGCACGGCCGAGAACTCTACCGGGTCAACTGCTGCTGCGGGTATCATTTTAGAGACCTCCTATAAGCGCCAGCGGGATCAGCACCATGCCAAGCGCGAATAAGGCCCCGATAAGGAAGCCCAGCACCTTGGTGGCGCCCACTGCCGAGGACATCTTCTGGTTCCTGGCAGCAAGCTGGGCCCGATAGCAGATGTCGTCGATGATGGGCACGAAGGCGCTTTCTGGGGGCGCCTGGGTTGCCGCTACTGCAATAGATTCTGCCATTTTAGCTCCTCCTACGGTTTCAATAATAATTTCGTCCAGTCGATGCCGCCGGGGAACAGTAAGGCGAGAAGCATCAGGCAGATCACTATGCCTATGGCGATGCCTTCCATCTTGCCCGCATACCAGCCCATCGTGAACTTGCTCATGTAGCCGATGTCCTTGACATCGTCCTTGATCGACCTGAGCCTTGACTGGATGACGGCGAGCTCGCCCGAGATCGGCTTAATGGCCGCTCCGGCTACGACTTCCTCTTCCTTCTCCTTGATGGTGATGAGCATCGGCTCCGCCGCGAACGCGCCGGGGTCCTTCGCGATGCAGTCCTTGATCGCCTGAGTGATCTTAGCCTCGTCCTCGACGTCCACCATCTCGATGAGCTGTACCTGTTCCTGGAACCTCTTGACGGCGTTTGCGTCGAGGTTCTCGATGAAGGGGATAGCGCCTTTTGCGTTAACGATCCTTCCGTCCTTCAGGCCGAACTTGTACAGGCTTATCAGGGCATCGCCCGATATGTGGCCCTTGACTTCCGAGCCGCACACCACGACGAACCTGATGTTCGGGTTGGAGATGATGTTCGCGACGATCTTCTCGATACCCAGGTTCTCGGTCTTGAAGGGGCCGGCAATTGCCGCGCCAGCCTTGATGGGCCACATGCCGAAGTGCGAGCCGCAGGTCGCTACGGCGACGTCGCTCTTCGCATCTCCGACATCGTATTCGCCCTTAACTACTGGCCATCCCTTTGCGGGTTCTTTTTTGTCTACCATTTTAGATCAGCCCTCCAGCACGCAGGAACACTATGACGAAAGCGGCGATCAGCCCGAAGATGAAGCCGTAGAATATGTTAGTGAATATACTAGCATAGTACAGCGACTTTTCCCTGCCGGGGAAAGACTCCAGGAAGCTGCCCGTCGGGGTCAGCGAGTTCATGAGGTCGTTGGCATACTTGTCAAGCTTATCCAGGGCCGTGTTGACGGAGCCCATGGTATACTTGACCATGTTGCCGCTCTCGGGTGCGATCTTGCCCGTCTCGGTATCGTATACGAGACCGTATTCGGGTAATACCTTAACTGCAGCCATGTCTTATGCCTCCTTCGGGGGTAATACACCCGTGCTGAGCACCGGCACGCCGCTTTCCTTGACCTTTCTGAAGAATGTCAGGTACGCGTATAACCAGCCGATCAGGCCCAGCACTATTGTGATGAGCGCCGGGAGAATGTTCGCCTGGAACGTGTAAAGCGACATTAAGCCGAACATGATGGTCGACAGCAGGCCAGCTTCAACGGCCAGCGTGAGGGTCCTGCTCTGGTCTTCATCCGGCCCGAGGCACGCGTTGAACGGGTGCAGCATCGGGAGCGCTCCGATCATGAAGAGCGGCGCGATGAAGCCGGTCGCGAAGACGTAGTTGATCATCGTCGAGTAGTCGAATGAGCCCGCGATAGTCGTCGTATAGCCCATCAGGATGATGCTTGCGGCGCCCGCGATAAAGGTCATTCCGATCTGCATGGTCGGGATCTTCATCTTGAGCACGGAGTTCGCGATATAGCCTATGATTGCGCCCTGAACGAGCGACAGCAAGATGGCCACGATGGGGCCGGCGTAGACGATACCTATGTAGTCGCCGATCTTGAGGCCGAGCAGAGTGGCCAGCAGGCCCATGCCGAACGCGAGCATGCCGATGGACGGAACGCCCGTGCCGATACCGTACTTACAGATCCTCCTGACTGCGTCCGCACCCCATACGATTGCGAGTATGGCTCCGGCCGCGCCGAGGAAGGAGAAGTATCCGACCTTCAGGTACGTGTTCAGGAAGTATGCCAGGTATATGGCGATAAGGCCGCCCACGATACCCAGTGCTGCGAGCATATACCAGTCTAATTCTTTGACTTCGGACATTTTATACCCCCAGGGATATCAGTGCAACAGCCCAGATGCCCAGCACGAACGAGGCGATCGTGCATGCGATGACCGCCCGCGGCACTCTCTTGAACTTCGGGTCGTGGAAGCCTTCGATCGTACCTGTTATGTTGTACGACGCCAGGACCGAGTTCACGAAGAATATGCCTATCGTGAGGAACGCCGCGGCAGCGATCCCGGCGACGCCGAAGTTGGCGTAGTTGCCGAATCCGCCTGCCATGAACGCCAGGTACAGCATTGCGCCGCCCAGGCCGCCGAGCAGTCCGCCGATGAGCGAGCTGATGATGGCGACGGTCGGAGTGCCGTGGCCTTCAGTTCCCCTGGTGACCCAGAGGTCCTGCCTGTCGCCGGTGATCGGGTCGTACTTGACCTTGGCCGAGACCAGGGGTACGCCGATCGCGAACGAGTACATGATATTTGCGACGACTGCCAGGATGACCATCATGAGCATGGCGCCGACGATACCCGCGACGAGCACCAGAATAATGGCCCCCAGGTTCGATGATATACCGCTGAGCGACAGCAGAGTGCCGTCATTCAAAGCGGGCGCGAAGCCCGGGTAGGCTGTCTTAAGCGAGCCGCGGTATATATCGTTCACGGTAAAACCGGCACTTATCAGCCCCAGGGCGCCCGACGAGAACGCGAGCATCGTGGTGCCGGTACCGATACCGGTCGCCTGTGCCATCGCGGCAGGCGCGCCGCCGACGGGCACGAAGTGAACGCCGACTCCTATGAGAAGTCCGCCGATGGTTATGGCTAATAGTATTATGATCAATGTTATCGGGTCCATGTTATTCCTCCGCTGCCTTGTATGCCGGATACGTCTTCTTGGTCCACATCTCGAGCATGCGGTTCACGATGACCCAGATCAGGACGAGCAATAAGCCGGCGACCATTGCGCCCCAGCCATTCCAGTACTGGGTGAACAGTATCTCTCTCCAGCTGTCTAAGAATACGGTGATGCCCAGGCCGAATCCGGTAAGGGGACCGCCGTGCTTGACGCAGTAGCCGGCCACGTCGATGCTGTTCCTCAGGCCGGCCTCGCCCTTCTGGACGATCTTGCCCGACTGTGCGGCAGGTAATCCCATGCCGAAGGGCTTGTTCTGGTATTCCCTTTCGGCACCATAGTGGACATCACCCACAGCAGAGCCCATACCACCGACGATTACGCCCCACAGCATTGCGAGGATCGGGAACGGGAACGGTTGTCCGAGGATCCAGTTCATTAAATAAGAGAACGTCCCGATCGCCATTGCCGCGATAAAGGCATGGGCGATAATAGCTGGTGTTGTCGTTAACAATATATCAAGATATATCGGTTGGCCAAATCTTTTCTGGCCGGTCAGCCTGCCCATGTAGGCCGTCGTTGCATATACACCGTACATCAACGAGGCCGCCAGGGCGCCGAACGCAAGGGCCAGGACGGGGTTAACCTTAAACGCCGCCATGAGAGCCAGTGCGATGGCTGCACCGGTGCAGCATAAGAACCCGTAGGCTACCGGCTCACCGCTGACTGCCTTGTTGTAGTAGCGGTGTAAGTAACCTACCTGCGGAGCAAGCTGTACCTGCGAGTTCGCGTTGGACTGTGAGCCGAAATCCGACTCCAGGTCTTCCGCAGCCCCCGCAATAGTAGCACAGGCACCCATGAGTGCAGCCGCTCCTAGGCTCAGTACTATTGTTTCTACCATGTGTTATCCTCCTCTTTAGTTTATAATTATGGATAGGTGTAGGGAACAGACATCCATAATTAGGGCTATAAGTATCATTTTTAAAAGGGTTTGTAGAGTAATAAATCTTTCGAAATGCGGCTACTGGTAACAAGGACCCGGTATTTGCCTTTAATCGGAAAAATAACCCGTTTTTCACGTTTATTATGTATAATAAAACTTATATAAAATATTATTTATTATTATGCGATAGGGAATTAATCGCCCGCTCGACTGGCGGTTCGAGGCAGAGAATAAAAAGCTTATGTGTGCAGGAGCCATCCTGACCCGCCCTGACTGGTGAAGATACGGACGATTCTCCAGATGGTCACGTCCATCCTGTGGTGGCCATGCTTTTCCACGAATGGGCCTGCGAATCCGGTTATCTTAAAATGCGGCCTTATAATGGCATCTGGCAGAAATTAATATAAAATATATGCCCCACAAATCTTATTCATGGATATGCTGGTAACCTTCGAGGTCATTGAAAGAGAAGGAGAGTTGGTCGCGGTCCACGACGGCGGCCTGGGGCTGCTTATCGCCCTGGGGCGCGATTGGGACATGCTCAGGGATACGGTCAACGAGACCGTAGCGTCCGCCATCGGGGAAGTAACTGTCGACGTGGAGATCGAGCTGTTCATCGACGCCAACCACAGGACCCGGTTCAAGCACGTCTACGACCGGGCCGTGGCCGAGAGGATCCGGAAGAGGTCCGATAACCCGGACGCCGGGACGTAAAGCATAAGCATGATTACACGCCCTTTTCTAATGAGTTCATTATGAAGGCGAAGGCGGTAATATCCTACAAGCCCATCGGCATCATACATACTGGATTTAAGGACTGCAAGGATACGCCCATCCAGAGCGCCCTGAGCGATGCGGACGGCACGGTCGAGGTCTTTACCGAATATTCTTCGGGCTTGAAGGACATCGAAGGGTTTTCGCATATTTTTTTGATATACCATTTTCACCAGGCAGGGGCCTGCTCGCTCGTCCAGAAGCCCTTTTTGGATAATAAAAAACAAAGGGGCATATTCGCCATACGGCACTTTAACCGGCCTAATCCGATCGGGCTTTCTATCGTTGAGCTCAGAGGCGTAAAAGGCAACATCCTCGAGATACGCGGCGCGGACATGCTCGACGGCACGCCCTTACTCGACATTAAGCCCTATATCCGGCAGTTCGACTGCCGGGAGAACGCCAGGAGTGGCTGGGTCGACGAGCAGAAGTTCGAGATTTCTGACGTAAAGAAATACACCCCTGGAAGCCTGCAAAAATAGCATTTTATAAAACAGATACCGCCAAAGCGACGATGCAACTCTGTGCCTTTGAAAAACTCTGAAACTCCGTGTTATAAAAAAGAGGAAAAATTGAGGTTCCGAAGAACCTCAATCGAAGTTTCGCACTTACTTTGCGGGGATGACGAGAGTCCTCTCGCCGGCCGGCATGAACTCGCGGATCGCGCCGCGGGCGAACTCTTTCCTCGGCTCGGTGAAGTCGAAGGCCAGGTTCTTGTCCGCGAAGCAGATCTTGATGAGCGGGCTCGCCGTCCACGCGTCGCCGCGGCCGAAGTGGGCTGCGCCGGCGATACCGGCATAGCCACCCTGGTGGCCGACGTTCATCGCGTAGTTCGGGTAGTTCGGGCCTCTTAACTCATCGATGGCGCCCTCATCCGAGCGGCACGAGAACACGTTGGTCGCGCCGCACTGGTCCTGCAGGTCGTAGCCGAAGAATCCGAGCCTGCCCCATGCTTCCTTGTGCAGGTACATGGACAGGTACCAGGCCGACAGGCCAGCGTTCGAGTTGCCAGTCGCCATTGCGGCGGTAACACCCGAGGCAGCTGCCAGCACGGTCGCCCTCTGCGAGCCACCGAAGTGGTCCTCGAGGGTGGTCGGGTACTTCTCGTACTGCTCGATACCATACAGGGTGACTTCCGTGCCGAGGTCGTTGACTATGTCCATGGTCGGCTTGGTCTGGCCGATCTTGTACTTGCCCTTGGCATAGTCGTAGCCGTAGTAGGTGAAGTCATCCAGGATATCATCGGTGTAGGCGGCGGTCGCATACTGCGTGAAGCCGACACCACCGGACATGTAGGAGCCGAGCCAGATCTGGTCATACAGCATGCAGCCGGCCGCGACTACCTCAAGCGACGACTTACACGGGTCGTCCGGGTACTTGCGGTTGGTCTGCACGATGTCTGCGAGGAAGCCGAAGCTTAATCCGCCGGGCTCGTTGGGGCCCCTGGCACGCCTGGCTGGCAGAATGTCTGCCATCTCGACTAACGAGGCATGCTTTGCGGCGAACGCGAGGTCGGCGACGGCCGCTTCACCGGCGCACATCTTGTAGGCGTCGATGAACGACATGCCGATCTGCATGGCCGACCATCTGGAGGTCGTGCCACCGTCGCACGTCCTGACCACGGTGGTCGGGATGTGGACGGCCTGCCACAGGGACTTGCCGACAGCCTTCTTCAGGGCTGCGGCCTGCTCCTTCGGGAAGGCCTTGTTGATGTCCAGGACGTACTGCTTGTCGATGGAGTCAGCGAGCTCGTCGTCACCGGTGAAGACCTTGACGTAACAGTCGTCCACCAGGTTCGGGTTGGTTTCGACCATGTGTTCCTGAACGACCGCAGCGCCGGGCATTGCATGGTTGAGCACAGCCAGGTAGTTGCTGATAGTCTCAGGGGTAACGGTCTTGCCGAGACGCTTCTCCAGGGTCGCATGGGCCGTGTCCAGGCCGACGATAACGGTCCTGCGGATCTCATCCCAGAACTGCTGCATTGCAGCGTTGTTGACGAAGTGGAGGTCATCGCCCTCTACTACGACATCAGTTCCGGATACGACGTACGGGGTGAGCTGCCTCTGGCCGAGCGGGATACCGCCTATGTGGACCATGGGGTTGTAAGCCGAGATGCCCCTCTTCTTCGCGATGGCGTCTCCGGCCTTCTTGAACTCGACCTTCCTCTTGGACTGTGTGTAGCCTTCGTACTTGTACACAGTCGTCGTGGAGGTGGGGTCTTCTCCGGCGAACTTCTTCTTCATCGCCTTTATGAATCTCTTCTGGGTTTCTTTAACAGACATTTTATCTCACCTCACCTTACAACTTCGGCGCGAAGCCGCACTTGGTCCTCTCGTTGTGGATCCTCTGGACCCAGCCTACGACCTCAGCGTCGGACCTGAAGGGTACGCCGCCGATGAAGTAGATGGTGGTCCTCTTCTTGAGTTCCGCATCGGACATGGGCTTGCCGAGGTTAACCTTGCGGTCCAGCGGGTCGCCGACCTGGTCCTTGACGGCGTAGACGTTGCCGTTCTTGTCCAGGACGACCCTCTGCAGCATGTCGAACATCATGCCGTTCTCGTTCAGCCTGAGGGAGTGGCCGTGCACGGTGCAGCCCCTTAAGCCGGTCCTGGCCGCATCGTAGGTTTCGCCCTCCAGGAGCTCCTTGGATATCTTTTCGATATCCCTCTCACGTGCCTCGACGATCTGACGGCCGGACAGAGTACCGGGGTCTACTCCCCTGTACCTGGTCGAAGCCATCCAAGACCGGACGTACGGGACGGACGGAGCGTAGAACATGGAGTCAGTGAACTGGCAGTACCTGATCCTGTCGCCGGCTGCTGCGCCGGGGGTGGGCTCTACGATCTTTCTGATCGGGTCATCCGGCTCGCCGCCTTCCTTGAGGGGCGGGTGGATGGTCTTGTATGCGGAACCCGGAGCGCGGTGTCCCAGCATGACTACGACGTCATCATCGGAGAGGCTTCTGATCTTCTCCAGCTTGTATGATGGGTCCATGAACTTCTTACGGTTCTGGGCCACAGAAGTTTTACCGGGGTAGTATTGTGCTTTGTATGCCATATTTTTCACTCCTTATGTAGCTAGCTTCTGCGGGTTAATTTTAATGATATCTTTCACGATCTCGTTCAGCTTGTCTCTCGAGCAAGTCTGACCTCTCGTGATACCGGTGACGATCTCGATGATCGTCCCTTGTGTTTCGACCTTATCAGGTTCCGGGTTAACGACACGGGTCTTGACGCCTATTCTGGCGAAGTCCTCGAAGTCGACAGGGGCCTGGCATACGACAATGGCGGGGATACTGACGAACCGTAGTATGTCCCTGGCCTTGTATAAGACGTGAGACTTAACGTTGCCCAGGTGTATCAATGCCAGCTTATGGCGGTTTATCTGCTCGATCTCCTTTTCGGACATTCCGAATTTCGGGCCTCTCCCGATCGCGGCATCCTTCGCATCCGACGGGACGCCACCTCCGGAGAAAAGGACCAGCACGCTGACCTGGATGCCCTCCCTTCGTAAGCCGTGGGTGATCTCACAGACGGGCTTTGTGATATGCCGCTTGCCGGGAGTCATCGCTATGGCTATTACATCGGGCCGGCCCGTCTCGGACAGAGTGCCCCTCTGGGCAAGGCCCCCGCCCTTATCCAGCCCCATGCTTTCCCTGCAATCCACAACCTGTGTCTCTCGGTCTATTGGCATTTGATATCATCTCACGTTTTTATTCATCCATATGCTTGTCCGACCTCGGCCCGCAGCACGATGGCTTGCGCTTTGACTTTGGGTCGAACATGCCCAGGCTTATGTCGTCGACGTTACCGCCCTTCCGGACATAGTCCGTTATCGTCTTCCTCGTTCTGAGGTAGAGCCCTTCGTTGATGTCGAAGGGGATGGGCAACGTCTTTTCACAAGCTTCCCTGATCTTGTCTTTTACCGCGATGTCCTCGACCTCGACCCAGACCCTTCCGACCTGGACGGTGAGCTCGACCCGCTCTCCCAGGATGTTCAGATATTTTTTCTGAGCCTCGAACTTGCCATCGAGCAAGTTCTGGGGGTCATCCTTGGGAAGGCCAGGGCCATAGACCACCATTCGGGTGATGCCGCTGATCTTGTTCAGCTCATTGAGCAGTTTCTGGGCCGTTTCTACGGTGAGCAGTCGCGAGGGGAAAATTTCAAGCTGCAACAGCCTCTTTTTCCCATTTACCGGTAATACCATTTTTCAAACTCCGCATTCTTAGCTTTCTTATACCTTACCCTTGACCTCCGCAGCTCCCTTTGCGACATGCGTGAGCGGCTCCCTGAACTCGGGGATCTCGCTGAATATGCCCAGGATACCAGAGGTCGCCTCGGGGCTGAACATCTGGGTGCCGGCATCTAGCGAGCAGGCCGCCGATACGCACGGAATTGCAAAGCCTTTGCTGTGCCTGGTAACGACGTGGTTGCCGTTGAAAACGCCCGGTCCGCCGCCACCGTAGATCGAGTGGCTGAAGAACGAGAACCCGACGGCAGTACCCTCTACCTTACCGAAGTCGCAGCCCGGCAGGCCGGTCTCTCTTTCGATGAGGTCGTTGGCGTACAGCAGAGTGGACGATACCGCCTGTGCGCCTCTTAATGCGCCGCAGTTTACCATGGTCGCGGCCATTGTGGCGACTGCAGTGTAGGCGTTCCACATCGGGATGTCGTCCGTCGTGTACAGCTTGTAGCCGGACGGAAGTGTCTTCTCGACTTTAATGACTTTGTCATCTACAGCCTTGCCAACGACGGTGGCAACGACGGACCCGATGGTGCCGTTCTTGCCGTTCTCCTTGACAGTGTTGTAGAGCATGTTGTTCGCGTTCAGGCCCTGGTACGCAAAGCCGAGTAGCTGGTAGCGTTCCCATGGTCCGACAGCGTCGCCCATTTCCCAGACGCCGGCCTGCTCGAAGATCGAGGACAGCGCGGCGACGTTCATGGTGTTCCTCTTCGCGATAACGACGCAGTGGTTGGTAAGGATGTTCCTTAACGCATAGCCGACGCCCTCGTCCTTCTGGGGGATCTCGAGGATCATCTTGACGTTGCCGCCGACCAGATCCATGGTCTGCGGGTACATGCCCCAGACTGCATTCTTGACGTACGGTGCGTCGAACATGTCGACTTTGTACATGTCGAGAATGGCTTCGGTGACCGCCGATGCGGTGCTGCTCAGGCTGGCGACGAACTCTGCGCCGGACTCGACCCTCTGGGTCGGGACCTGGACGAGCAGGCTCTTGCCGCCGCCGATGACCTTGACCGCAGTATCGTCACTCTTGTTGATGCGGACAGTGTCAGCGACTACCTTGGCGATCTTGTCAGCGTCCTTGACGATGGAAAGGTCCAGGCTTCTTCCGAGGACCTGCCTGCCCTTGCCGCCGACTTTGCCGGACTTCAGGGCGCCTTCGATGCCTTCCAGGCTTACAGCCACAGTTCTCTTGGTTAAGTTGACGATCTTGCGGATCGCCGGGTTGATGACCGGGCTGACTGCCTCAAGGGGTACATCCTTTTCTAAAAGTTTTCCCTTATCGTCGTATAGGTCTATTTTGTCTTTGAATTTAGGCATTTTCCCTCCTCCCGTGGGATTGTTTACAAGTGGTCAGAATGGTCGCTTACGCGCAGTCACGAACCGTGACCTGCACTCAAGAGGTGCCAATTATGACCGCCTCACCAGGCGATCTTAAAAGGTTAATACTATGGGCATGATACATACATCCGATACATACATCCATAGCTTTTGATAGACCATTCGACTAGATGTTGATATGTATTTCTGGCATATTAACTTTATGTTTACACGCTAAAATATTTTTAAATATTTATATAATATTTATTAGTATTATTTTAAAGCTCTTGCTTTGCCAGGTATTTTTTAATTATTGATTTATATATGGTTAATTTCAATTAAATAAAAATAAGTTTTATTTTCTTTTTGTATGCATTATAATAATATAATAATATATTATTTTTTGTTTTAAACATTTACTATATGGTTCTAACCTATTTATAGATTATCATGCCGACAAAGGCTTTTTTGAGTAAAATAAGCAAATATATCAGATTAGACGGTATATAGGATATAATTTGCCATATTAATAAAATATAATACAAAATACTAGTAATTTTATTGTTTTATTTTAAATTTAGCTCTTTATTGAAAATATATATGCTTATTCCCAATATTAAATTTAATTATAATCAGTCTGAATCCTGATGTTAAAAAAATACTATTTATTACATTTAATACAAAATTAATGAAAAAATTTGGCCCATAAATTTTTATCGTTTTTATTTATTAATTGGTTCACCGGCCATATACGTGGTGCTCGCACCGCAAATTCTCACGTCCAGGCGAGTGCCGGGAGGAACAGCATACGGAATGACGACCATGTGATAATAATCGTCCCGTGCGACTGCCGTTCCTGGCTTTCCTTCGTCCGTGACGAGCACGCTCAGGCGGCGGCCCGCCGAGTCCCGCATATAGGCCGAAGTTATCTCGTGATGGAGCCGAGTGAGAGCGCGGGAGCGCTCCTTCTTTATCCCGAACGGCGGGTTTTCCATGCCGGCGGCGGCGGTACCCGGCCTCGGGGAAAAGCGGGTGATGTTCACCTTGAGCGGCCTCGTTGCACGCAGGTCTTCCATGGTCATCGCGAAGTCCTCGTCCGACTCCGTCGGGAACCCCACGATGTAGTCGGTGGAGATGGTAATGCCGGGCACGCCATGCCGGAGCCTGGCGACGATTTCCCGGTACTGGCTTTCAGTATATGGCCTCGCCATGAGCTTCAGGATGCGGTCCGAGCCTGACTGGACCGGTATATGGGCGAACCTGTATACGCGGGGGTCGTTTAAAACGGAGACCATGTCGTCAAGGATGTCCGATATGGAGAACGGGTTCATCATTCCCAGGCGTACCCGGTAGTCGCCCCCGAGGCGCAGTACGTCGCGCAGGAGGGAGGGCAGCCTTTTACCGGTATCGAGCCCGTAGGCGCCGGCGTCCTGGGCTGTCAGGAATATCTCTTTTGCGCCCATTTCCACGGCACGTTTAACCGTAAACACGACCTTTTCTGCGGGGACGCTGCGCAGCGGGCCTCTCACGAGGCGTACGATACAGTAAGAGCAGTGTCCCCGGCATCCTTCGGCGATGGATATGATCGCCGTCGTGCCCTTGATGAGGGGCTCCCCTGCGACCGGCGGTATCCCGAGAGCGCCGGCGACTGCGGCGGCGCCTGGCGACCGCATTATTTCGACGTTGATGCCTTTAAGCAGGTAGGGCTGCGCCGCGGCCATGCATCCGGCGACTATGACCCTCTTGCCGTCATATTTTTTTATGGCCTTCAGCATGCTCTTCGAGGTGAATTCGGTGACCGCGCAGGTGTTAACGATGACCGTGTCGGCTTCTCCGGGCGTTCCGACGACCTCGCCGCCCGAAGCGATGATCGAGTTCCGCATCTCCCGGGAGTCGCTCTGGTTAGCCGTGCAGCCGTGCGTCTCAATGTATATCCTCATTATTGCCCTTCGTTTTCTTGTACCGCCAGTAGTATGATCGCCAGTAAAAACCTGTTCTTATTGACGTCCTCGAGCAGGTCGCCGATGGTCAGAGACATACGATTGTGATAAAACGGTCTTTTTATTTATTTGCTTCTGAAAAGGGTTTTTATCGTAAGGCGCACTATTTCCAGTTATATGGAAGACAGGCTCATCGAGGAAACGGTCATCGCGCTGCTCCGCCGTTCCGTGGCCGTACTCCCTCCCGACGTACTGGCGGCGCTGGAAGGGTCGATGCTGATCGAGCGGGACCCCCTGGCCAGGCGGGAGCTGGAGAGGATCATCGCGAACGTGAAGGAGGCGGGCGCGTGCACGCTGCCCATGTGCCAGGATACGGGCCTGCCGGTCTTTTTCGTGAAGATGGGCTTCACCGTGCCTGGCTTTGAAGAGTCGGTCGCCCGGGGCGTGCACCGGGCTACGCACGAGATACCGCTCCGTAAGAACGTCGTCCACCCGATTACACGCGCGAATACCGGCGACAATACGGGAAAGGGCATGCCTTACATATATTACTCGTGCGAGGCGTCCGGCCACATCGACATCACCGTGATGCCCAAGGGCGGCGGCTCGGAGAACATGAGCGCGCTGGCAATGCTCAATCCTTCAGCGGGCATCGCCGGGGTCAAGCGTTTTGTCCTGGACACGGTCGTCGGCGCCGGTAGCAAGCCCTGCCCCCCGGTCATCTTGGGCGTCGGCATCGGCGGCACCGCGGATGAGTGCATGGCGCTGGCGAAAAAAGCAGTTTTAAGGCCGGTAGGCTCGCGAAACCCCGACAGGGATGTCGCCCGGCTCGAGATGGAGCTGCTGCACGCGATAAACCGCACGGGCATCGGCCCCATGGGCCTGGGCGGAGACACGACAGCCCTGGGGGTCCAGGCCGAGTACGCCTGCTGTCATACGGCGAGCCTTCCTGTGGCCGTCATCTTCCAGTGCTATGCGGCACGCAGGGCGCACGCCCGGATCTACGAGGACGGCAGCGTCGAGCTCGGGGGCGAGTAGATGGATTACCGTCTCGACACGCCGCTGGCCAGGGAGACCGTCGAAAAGCTCCGCGCCGGCGATATCGTTTATATCAGCGGTGTCTTTGTCACGGCCAGGGATAAGGCGCATGTCCGCATGGCCGAATATTTCAAAGAGCATAAGGAGTTGCCTTTTAAGCTTGACGGCTCGGTCATCTTCCACGGCGCCCCCATCGTTAAAAAAGAGGACGGCGAGTGGAAGATCGTGGCCATCGGCCCCACCACCAGCTCGCGCATGAACGGCCTGGAGCCCGCTGTCATAGAGCATGGCGCCGCCGCCATCGTCGGCAAGGGCGGCATGGGGCCGGATGTGCTGAAGGCGCTTCACGACAACGGGGCCGTATATTTTTCGATGACTGGCGGCACCGCGGTGCTGGGCGCCCGCATGGTGAAAAAGGTGCTCGGCCTCGCCTGGGAGGACCTGGGCATGGCCGAGGCCGTGTGGCTCCTCGAGGTCGAGAATTTCGGGCCGCTGACGGTGACGATGGACGCGCACCTGGGCGACCTCTACGAGGCGGTCAGGCGCAGGGTCTCGGAAAATATTAAGGGTATGCGATTCTAAATATCAGTAGAGGTGAATGTAGCATGTGTACCACCGGCGGAATGCCCGCAGATATCGAGATAAACGAGATCAAGTTCAAGCGCTATAAATGCAAGGACTGCGATAATAAGTTCAAAGGCGCGGGCAAGAGGCCCGTGTGCCCGTCCTGCGGCAGCGAGGACGTCGAGCTGATCGAGTGAGCGTCGAGTTAGATCTCGGCCCCGACGAGATCCTTTTTTTATACGACGATAACAATACCGTGGGAATTGTCAGGACCGGAGGCCTTAAGCGGGTCTTCATCGAGACCGAGGGCGAGGAACTCGTCCAGTTCCTGGGTCCGGATGACATCATCGCGGCGTCGTGCTTTTTAGGCGGAGAAAAGGCCATGGAAATGGCCCGCAGCATGCTGTTCCTCGTCCGGGAGGGCGGCTCGCCCCTTCTCGTGCTTAAAAAGTCACACCCGGCCACGCGCCGCATACCGCTCGTGGTCTCCGCGGGCGAGAGGATCGTGCTGAGCGGCTGTATCGTGCCCGGCACGCACCCGGAGCAGGACGTACTCTGCGGCAAGGGCGCCCTCGACGGCATCACGTTGAAAGCGACGAAACGTGGTGTGCTCGTCGAAGGGAGAGAAACACCGCGCCATGAAAAACGGCGTTTTTACCTTGTTACAGATATAAAAAATAAACTATGAGCGCAAATTAAGGCTAAGGCACAAACCCTTTTAATATTATGCCGGGATGCCGAAGCACTCTTTGAGCTTTCCGTCGTTCAGCTTGAGGCGAATCTTGGGGCGGCCGAAGGGCGTCTTGACGCTCTCCTCGAAGAGGACGTTCAGGTTTACGAGAAAGTCCTTTCTGCGGGAGAAAGTCGCCTTGGAGGCCACGCCGGTGTCCTCTCCCCACTGGACGACGTCGTAGAAAAGCTCGCTGTTTTTCGCAGCCGCAAGCAACGCGATGGAGACCTTGTCGACGGCCTTTGTCTTGAGCACCGAGTAGCGGGTGTCATCGAAGGCCTTGCTGTACATGATAAAGTCCACGATTGTCTGCTCCGACAGGTATCCCGACATTGAAGCGACTATATCATTTAATTTCATGAAATGATTTTTTGTTTTTGGTGATAATAAAGTTTTTGATAAAATTGTTTTATGATTTCGAGATTAACTGTATTTCAAGCCAATTTTGCGTTTGGGGCTCAAATCATTAAGCTTTTTAAGCTTGTTTAGTAATAAAAAATGGCTGGCCTCAGAAGAGGCCGGCCAGCTCCAGGAACATTGCCGGGTTGCGTGTGATAATCTCTCTTAAGAGCTTCGCCACGGACATCTCCTCGAAATTAACGCCCTGCAGGGACCTCGCTACCGAGTTCATCAGGCTATCCTCCGCCTTGACGACGAACTCCTTCGTCTTATAGTTCCGGTCCAGCTGCTTGCCGAGCTCTTCCCCGACCTCGCGGTCGTAGCGAATCAGCTTTTTCGCCGAGACGTCGTTAGCCTTGATGGCGTCCGCGATGACGTTGCCCGCGATGCGGCCGCTGGCCATGGCGTTATAGATGCCGCCGCCCGTGATCGGGTCCGACACCCGGCCGGCGTCTCCGACGAGCACCAGCCCGCCCGTGGAAAGCTGCTTGAGCATGCCGCTTGCCGGCACCGCGCCCACGACGGTCTCGATGATCTTGCCATCCGGGAACTTCCAGGCCATGAAATCGTGCAAGTAGTCGATCGGATGCTTACCCGAGAATCGGTTGCCCAGAATCCCCAGGCCCACGTTGGCCTCCCGCTTTCCCTTGGGAAAGATCCAGACATAGCCGCCGGGGGCGCGCTCGTTGCCCATGTAGAAATCACAGCTGTCAGCCTTGATGTCGATGTCGGTGACCAGGAACTGCGCGCAGGTCTCGATATCCTTAGGCTTTATCGTGGTGTTAATGCCGGCCCATTTGCCGACCCTCGACTCGATGCCGTCGGCGCCGACCACGACTTTTGCCCGGGCCTCGAAGTCGTCGCCGCGATATTTGCCCCGGATGCCGCAGACGTTGCCGTTTTCCTTGAGGAGAGAGGTCGCCTGGGTCTTGACCTGCACTTCGGCGCCGGCCTTCGCGGCCGTCTTCGCCAGTGCGCGGTCAAAGATCTTACGCTCGAGGACGTAGCCCACTTCCTTGCCGGCGAGCTTCTCGGAAAGCTCGACGCAGGTCCCGTCCGGGGCGAAGATCCGGGCACCGGTGACCTCGGCGCATATCCACCTGGGGTCGGGCTCGATGAACTTCGAGAGCCCCAGCTTGCCCGTGCCCTCGGCACACCGCACGGGATCGCCGATCTCCTGGCGCTTCTCGATCAAAAGAACGTCGAGGCCGTGCTCCGCGGCGGTCCGCGCGGCGATTGAGCCCCCCGGCCCGGCGCCGACCACGATGACATCGTACTCACTCTTCATCATCGACCAGCTCCAGCGCCCCCATGGGGCATACTTTGGTGCAAATGCCGCAGTTGCTGCACTTATCGTCGACCTCGATATACGTCTCGACGAGGTCCAGGGCGTCCTTGGGGCAGACGCTCACGCAGGCCCCGCAGTAGCCACAGCGATACCGGTTTACAGTGATCACTTTTTCTCCTCCAGTGGTACGTCCAGTAATCTTTTCATGTATGATTCTAAGTCCCTGAGCTTTGCCTCGTAAATCTCGATAAACTCGGCGTGCTCGCTCAGCCTGGGGTCGTTGGCGTCCTTATCGCCCTTGACCGCCTGGAGCTGGCCGAGCACGACCTGCACGTAGTCGTCATGGATAGTCTTCAGCGTCATCCGCATGATCTCATCGAGGTTCGCGCGGCTCGAATAATAATTTTTACGGCTGTCCTGCCGCTTTTGCCTGGCCACGAGGTTCAGCCGGACCAGCTCGTCGATGGCGGAGCTGACCGCCGGCACAGAGTACCCGGTGAATTCGCTGATCTCGTCCTGGGTCATGGGTTCCACCGCCAGCAGGATCGCGCCGAAGACGCGGCCGTGCAGAGTTCCCAGTCCCCGGGCCTTGAAAAGCGCCTCGAAGGTGTCCAGTATTGCTTCCCTCTCCTTGATAATGTCGGAGTATGACTTAGCCATTAAGCGTACTGATGCAGAACAACTATTTAAGTTTTTTGAAATTTCAAAAAATATAAAAATTAGCCATGTTTCATGAGCACTTTGAGCATGGCCTCGGCCTCTTTCCTGGCCTCTTCCCGGGATATGAGGCCTGCCGGAGCCTGGCCTGCGGTATAATCGGGCTCTTCTTCGGGCAGGGACGGGATGGAGGTAAACCGGCCGGCCGACCGGCAGACGACGAGCATGTCCCCGGCCATGAATACGGTGATCGTAAATCCCTGTATGACGAGGGTCATCCTTTTAGCCTGAAAATGGGATGCCGGCCCGCTGTAAAATTCAACGACCCGCGCGATGTGCGAGGGCTCCCATCCTTCGCAAAAAAGAAGACCCTGCCCCCGGTATATGGCTATTCCCGCGTAACCGTCCGTGCTCCGCAGCAGGTCGACGATCCTCTTAATCATGCTCATCGCCCGCCAGCCTGAAAGAGCATGTCAGTTGCAGTGACGCCGCAGCCATGCTCGCCCCGCCCAGCGCCATGGACAGGCCGGACAGCGCGCCGGCGCCGGGAACCGTCGAGATGGAGCCGCAGGCCATGAATATCGCGGCGGCCGACAGGTACAGGAAAAACGGGGCCTTCAGCGAGCGATAGACCATGGAAAAAATGATAATACAGGCCGCGCCGGCCGCGATATAAAATATTATGGTGTCCATTCACCGGCCCCCTTTTTGGAAATCGAGCAGCATCAGCCCCGCTCCTGCAAATGAGACGGCCGCCAGCGAGGCCGCCAGAGGGACGTCCATGGCATAGAACGTGGAAACGGCTTCGGAAATGCCGGCGCCTGAAGAGGCAAGGACGGCCCAGTATAATGCCTTAAAAGCGCCACTGCCCCCATGCCTTAGAAATGTGTTCCTGACAGTCCTTGAAAGCAGCAGCGAGCCGATGGCTAATATGAGCCCGGAGGCCATAAGCAGCGAAGACCGGTAAGGATCGCCAGGCGGCGGCGACGGCCTGTAGAATGCCGAGGCTGCCACGATGGCGGAGGCCGAAAGGAGCCCGGCGGCCCGAAGGGAAAGCGAAGCAGGCATAGAAGATTAATTGTCTTCAGGTACGATAAATATTTTCATTTTATTGCAAATAAGTTACCGTACAAATATTTAATATAATCGGCGGGCGAAGTTGTCTCGATGACCCGCAGAGGCTATTTGATCACCATCGAAGGCATAGACGGCACTGGCAAGACCACCCAGGTCCAGCTTCTGAAGGAGTGGCTCGATAAGCACGGCATCGATGCCGTTGCCCTCAAGGAGCCCACGCAGGGCCGCTACGGGCAGGAGATAGCCCGGCGCGCCCGGTCCGGGGACCTCTCTTCGGAGAACGAGCTTCGGCTGTTCATGGAGGACCGGAGGGAGGACGTCGAGAAGAGCATCCGGCCCGCGCTCGATGCGGGGAAGGCGGTCATCATGGATCGCTACTATCTATCCAATATGGCGTACCAGGGCGCCCGCGGCCTCGACCCGGAGCGCATTCGCCGGGAGAACGAGGCATTTTCGCCCATACCCGACCTTATCATTATTCTCGATATCAGTCCGGAAAAAAGTATGGCCCGGGTGAACGCCAGAAAGAACGTGGTGGGGCATTTCGAGAATGCGCAATACCTGGAAAAGGTCCGGGATATCTTTTTAGCCATTGGAAAGCAGCCGAACGCCATGGTCATAGACACGGGCGCGCCCATCGCGGACGTTCACCGGCGCATCGTGGACGCCGTGTGCGAGCTGATGCATGTTTTCCAGTAATCCCAATAAGTATATCATTAAGTTTAAGCCAAATCGGGACGAATAAATTTCATTAAATCCTGTGGTGATATTGAGTGAAATACGTTGTAGTGACCGGCGGTGTGATGAGCGGCTTAGGAAAAGGCATTACGGCGGCGTCGACGGGCCGTATCCTGAAGAACAAGGGGTACAAGGTCACGGCCATCAAGATCGACCCGTACATCAACATCGACGCCGGCACCATGAGCCCGTTCCAGCACGGCGAGGTCTACGTCCTGAAGGACGGCGGCGAGGCCGACATCGACCTGGGCCACTACGAGCGGTTCATGGACATCAACCTCACCTCTGAGCACAATATCACCACCGGTAAGATCTACAAGACCGTCATCGAAAAGGAGCGCCGCGGCGACTACCTGGGCAAGACGGTCCAGATCATCCCCCATATCACCAACGAGATCAAGGAGCGCATCCGCCATATCGCCAAGAAAAGCGGCGCCGATATTTGTTTAGTCGAAGTCGGCGGCACCGTGGGCGACATCGAAAGCATGCCCTTCCTGGAGGCGGTCCGCCAGATGCGGGCCGAGGAAAAGAAAGAGGATATTACGCTAATACACGTCACGCTGGTTCCCATCGACACCATGGACGAGCAGAAGACGAAGCCCACGCAACACTCCGTTAAGGAGTTACGCGAACTGGGCATTCAGCCAGACATCATCGTGGCCCGGTGCAAGAAGCCCCTGGCCCGGTCCACAAAGCAAAAGATCGCGCTGTTCACGGACGTGCCCGAGCAGGCGGTTATCAGCGCCAACGACTCGGACGATATTTATAAGGTGCCAATCCAGCTGGAGAAGGAAGGCATGGCGGAAGTGGTGATGAAACACATGAACCTCCAGCCGCTCGACGACTCGAAATCGTGGAACGAGATGGTCTCGCGGCTGGTCGCCTGCGACAAGAGCCTGACCGTCGCCATCCTGAGCAAGTACGGCATCGAGGACGTGTACCTGAGCGTGAAAGAGGCGCTCAAGCACGCGGGCATCGCCACCGGGGCGAAAATCAGGATCAAGTGGGTCGAGTCCGAGGATCTGGAAAAAGCGGATGACCTGGCGCCATTCTTCGCGGACGTCGACGGCATTTTAGTGCCGGGCGGCTTCGGCACCCGGGGCATCGAGGGCAACATCAAGGGCATCCAGTATGCCCGGGAGCATAATATTCCTTACCTGGGCCTGTGCCTGGGCTTCCAGCTCGCGACCATCGAGTTCACGAGGAATGTTGTCGGCTATAAGGACGCCACGAGCAGCGAGTTCAGCGCCACGGGCACGCACGTCATAGACTTATTGCCCGAGCAGAAGGACATCAAGAACATGGGAGGCACCATGCGGCTTGGCGAGCATAAGCTGTGGATCAAGGACAACACCCTGGCCCACCGGCTTTACGGCTCCACAAAGATCAGCGAGAGGCACAGGCACCGCTACGAGGTCAACCCGGACCTCATCGACGAGATCGAGAGCCACGGCCTGGTGTATTCGGCCAAGAACGACAACCGTATGGAGATATTAGAGCTGCCTTCCCATAGATTCTTTTTAGCCACGCAGTTCCACCCCGAGTTCAAGTCGAGACCCGAGAGGCCTTCGCCCCCATTCCTCGGGTTCGTGCAGGCGATGCTGGACGCGAAGAAGCCCGAGGCGGGCAAGATCACGGCCGAGAGCCCCAGGGAACCGTTGACCTCCCCGTAATCCTTTTCAAGCGAATAGCAAATTATAAAATCAGGTAATATATTCTAATCTCTTTAGGAAGATAAGCGAAATGCCAGACGCAGAGACACAGCGCAAACTGATAGAGATCCTACGTATTCTAAGCGAGTCTAACGGCGAAGTGGGCGCCAGGAAGATCGCCGAGGAGCTTAACCGGCGGGGCTACAACTTAGGCGAGCGCGCCACGCGATACCATCTGCGGATGCTCGACGAGCGGGGATTCACCAAGAAGCACGGCTACCTGGGCCGCGTCATCACCCCCCTTGGCGAAGAGGAGATGGAGCATGCCCTCGTTACGGATCGCCTGGGCTTTGTTTCGACCCGCATCGAGAACTACGAGTATAAGACCACCTTCGACCCCTTGAGCGATACGGGCGATGTGGTCGTCAATATCTGCTACATCGATAAGGCGGACTGCGACCGTTCCCTGGCCATGCTGAAGCGCGTCGTGGAAGCGGGCTATGCCATCAGCCCCCGCCTCAAGGTGGTCGACGAAGGCGAGGAGATCCTGGAGAACGACGTTCCCGAAGGCCAGATGGCGCTCGCCACGTTCTGCAGCATCACCATCGACGGCGTCCTCTTAAAGAGAGGCATACCCGTGAACCTGAAGTACGGCGGCATCTTACGGGTTAAGAATCATAAAGCCGAGCGCTTCACCGACGTCATCGATTACCACGGCACGTCCATCAACCCCATGAACGTCTTCGTATCAAAGAGTATGACGTCGGTGCTTAAGGTCCTTGAGACGGGCTCGGGCAACGTGCTGGCCAACGTCCGGGAGATACCGGTGAACGCACGCGATATGGCCCGGAGCATCATCGGCCAGATGAATAGTGCCGATATCCACGGCATATTTTCGGGCTGCGAAGATATGCGGCCCCTGCTGGGAGTGCCGATCGATGCTGGCATGTGCGGTATCGCGAGCTATTCGGGAATCAACCCGTTCGCCGCGCTTATGGAAATGGGCATACGAACGCGCATCATACCGCTGTCCGCGGTGATGAGCGTAAAAGAGCTGAAGAGGCTGGATTAAATGGCATATAAATTGATCGAGACATCCAGAGGCCTGTCGAATCTTTTAAAGATATTTAAGGTGCAGATAATGGCGCTGGGCGTCCAGCGCGGCAGCCACATCGTCTTCGTCGGCTGCGCGGGCACGTGCCTGCCTTTCATCGAGCTGTTCGCCTATACTTTGCGCAACGACCCCGTCGTGATGACTTTCGTCCCGGACGGGATCATCGAGGATGCCCGCTCCATCTGGCAGGTCCCGGGGATAGGCATGCAGACCGGCGGCGCGGCCGATCCGCACGGCGCGGACTTTATTGTTTTGCTGGGCGGGCTGTCCATGCCGGCCTGTACTCTGGGCATCGGGGGCTCCAACGAGGTAATCGATAAGATAAAGAAGCCGGGGGCTAAGGTCATGGGCGTCTGCTTCATGAGCATGTTCGAGAAGGCCGGCTGGTACGGCAAGGTGCCCTTCGACCTCGTCATCGACGCTAATATAGAGCCCATACAGGTCCAGAAGTTCGAATAGACAACTGAGGCCACGGTGAGTTTTACCAACAGTGGTCACAGAGGCCTTTTATTTTTACCACAGAGGTTCACAGAGGCCACGGAGGACGATTTATATCTCACCACAGAGGTTCACAGAGGCCTTTTTAAAATGGGTCACAGAGAACGCAGAGACTATCCACGGGCGGGGTCTGCAAGGGGCGAGCGAAGCGAGTCCCCTTCAGCATTTAAAATACCTCTGTGACCACTGTGAACCCCTGTGGTGAAAATAAAATACTCTGTGACCACTGTGAACCATTGTGGTGAATTATAGTCCTCCGTGGCCTCTGTGGTCAGTACCGGCGGCGCTTGCGCATGGTAGCGAGCAGCGACAGCCCGATGACACCCACGGTCCCGCCCGCGAGCAGCAGTCCGCCGAGGGCGTCTGACTTGATGACCGCCTCCTTTTGAGGCTGCACGCTCAGCTCTGCCATGAGCATGGTGGTCTGGCCGCCGCCGTCCAGGTAGATTTTCGCAGTGTAATTGCCCGTCGTGCCGTTGGGAACTGTGGATCGTATGGTGAACTCGGAGGCCACGCCAGGATCGACCTCGATCTTATCCCAGGGCGCGCCGCTCAGATAATACGCCCAGTTATCGCCTACCTCCGCGGTCACCGCCAGCTCCATGGGGAACTCGCCGTCGTTATAGACCCGCACGGGAATATCAAAAGAGTCCCCGTCCGTGAGATTGATAGAGGGGTATCCCTGGCCGGAGACTTTATAGCCTTTTATCAAGGCTTCGTAGGCGGGCGCGCCCTGGACCTGTAAATAGAGCGTGAGCTTATTGGAGGAGACGTCCTGCCCTTTCAGGGTGAGGTTGACCGTATAGGTGCCCGGGTCCGCGCTCTTTGGAACGTAAACCCAGAAGTCAGAGGTGGCAATTTCCGCCCTGGCCGCGTAGAACATCGTGCCGTTGCCCGTCGTGGCGCCCCAGCCATCGGGCTTCTCGATCACCAGGTCCAGGGGCTTATCCCGGGCGTAGCCGTTGTTCACGTTAAAGACGAATTGGGCAGTATCGCCGGCTTTTACGGTCCTCGAAGGGTAGTTCGTGTAGAGGTCCAGAGACTCGTAGGGCATGTCCTTGACGATGACGACGACTGGTATCTTCGCATAAAAGGGCCCGCCGGTGACGAGCACGTACCAGAGGAAGGCGCCCCGCTGGTCGCCGTTATACTGGAAATCGAAGGAGATCTCCCGCTGGTCGCCGCAGCGGACGCCGAGCATCTGCCCCTCCGGGCACCAGCCTACCCAGTTCTTCGTATCGGCCTCGGGCGCCTGGAGGCCGAAGGCCACGTACTGGTCCGACATCTGACTGTTCTCGACGCATATGGTAACGGACACAGGGCGGCCGGGGCTCGTCTCCAGGACGGAGTTGACCGCGTAGGGCACCAGCCCGGCATAGGGCACCTTCGTGAGCTGCCGGTTCAGCGTCCTGGTGCCGCGGAACTCCTGCTCGTCCATGAGCGTCTGGAACCCGGCGGCCGCGGTGACGACGGAGTAGGTGCCGGACGTGATGACGACATTATAGTAGCCGATGGCGTTCGACTTCGTCTGGTTCACGATCTCCTGGTCCTTTATGAAGTAGATGACGGCGCCGGAGATGGGATAGGGAGTCCTGTCCTGGTTCCCGTCGCTGCCCGTGATGTAGCCTTCCACGTAGATGGTCCGGTTGTCGTCGCTGCTGGAGTTGGTCAGCGCGGTGTCCCCCGCAGCGGGCCAGGAGAGCAGGGCAGCCGCCATGGGCACGATAACGAAAACTGCCAGTAAGACTGATACGATAGATATAGCCATGCGTCTTTTATCGGCGTTTTGAATTATTTCCATCGGGTCCGCCTCATTCACCCCTTGAAAGACATATTAATGGTAAATACCACAACCGGTACCAAATATATAATTTAGTGGATAAATTATAAATATATTTCTATTTAAATAGCGAAAAATCGCTGTATAATGGCTTACTCGCTAAGCTCTCAGTTTTATGCGCCCCATGCATAAATTATAAATAACAAACGCTTAAGTTTAGGTATTAATGGAACTTCCCACGCCGGAGAGCATCAAGAAGAGGCGCATAAAGCTGGGCCTGACGCAGAGCGAGCTCGCGGGCCGCGCGAGCGTGAGCCAGCCGCTGATCGCCCGCATCGAGTCGGGTGACGTGGACCCGAGGCTTTCCACGATAAGAAGCATCATGACGGCGCTGGACGACATGGAGAAGTCCCGCATCACCGCGAAAGACCTGATGACGTCGCCGGTGATCTCGCTTTCCCCCGACGACTCGGTGGACCAGGCCGTCAAGATCATGGAGAAGTACGGCTTTTCGCAATTGCCCGTCCTGGAGAATGGCGTGCCTATCGGGAGCATCTCCGAGAGCGCGCTGGTGCAGGCCATGGGCAGCCGGGACATCGACAGGATAAGTAACGCCCGCGTGCGGGAGCTAATGGAGGACTCGTTCCCGGCGGTGGCCCCCGGCACGGACATGGGCACGATTTCGGCTTTGCTTGACACCAACCACGCCGTCCTGGTCATGGGGTTGGGCAAGGTCGTGGGCGTTATTACGAAATATAATATTATGCAGCTCCTTAATAAATAAGCGATCTTAACATTACTTTCTCTGCGCGCGCTACTTTACCTTATATTAGATAAGCCCCTCCATGGATTTGAGGTCAGGATCATGGATACGAGGGAGTGCGCGAAGGCCGACTGCCCCTATCGATTTTCAGGGCTGAGCGCGAGCGGCAAACGGACGGGCCTGTGCAGCATGCCGAAGCCGCTGATGGGCATAGGCTGCCCCGGCCTCGCCAGGAAATTTAAAGCCCAATAAAGCCGTATTTTTTAGATTAAGCGTAAAATATGCCCAATTATTGGATAATTTGCACAAAAAATCAAAACGTTTATTATGTTTCGTGAAGTTATGTAAACGAAGAAGAGGTTATCGCTATGACAGAAATTTCTAAGGCACCCATCGCCCGGCTTTTAAGCCAGGCGGGCGGGAACAGGATCTCCGCCGAGGCGGTCGATGAGATGGTGAAGTATACCGAGGATTATGTGTTGAAGATCGGGTCCGAGGCCAGCAAGCTCTGCGTGCACGCGGGCCGCAAGACCATTAAAGCCGATGACATCAAGCTCGCCGTCGACAGGCTCAAGCTCTAAGCGGCGTCCGATAATACTGATATTCATTATTATAAATAGTCCGTTAATACGATAAAAACGCCATTGCCCATTTTTATAAGTTCCTCTGTTGCACCGGACTTCAACAGCCTGTGGAAACGTTAAGCTTTTAAAGGTATATACCCATCATACAAGTCCGACAACGGGGTTTATTTCAATGGCCACATCAAAAGTCAGGAAGGGCTCGTCCGACGAGTCCATGCGCGAGGTTTTAGAGCTGCTCGAGAACGATTCGAGGCTCACGGCCAAAGAGATAGCGGAGCAGACTGGCCTCAAGGAAAAGGACGTGCAGCGCTTCATCAAGGAGATGGAGGCCCGCGGCATCATCCGGCACTACAAGACGATCATCGACTGGGAGAAGTTCGGCGACGACTCGGTCTACGCCATCATCGAAGTCCAGCTGAACCCGGAGCGCAACGTGGGGTACGACGCCGTCGCCGAGCGCATCTCGAAGTTCCCCGAAGTCGTCACATGCATGCTGGTCTCGGGCGACCACGACCTGCACCTGGTAATAAAAGGCAAGACCATGAAGGATGTAGCCTTCTTCGTGGCCGAGAAGATCGCCCCCCTTAACCAGGTCACCCACACCGCCACCCACTTCATGCTCAGGAGCTACAAGCGGGAAGGCGACATCATGTTCGAGAAGGAAGAGGACAGCAGGCTGGTCATCCACCCATGAAGATCGCAAAAAAGGTCATCGAGCTACCCCCCTCGGGCATACGCAAGTACTTCGACATCGCCGCCACCATCGAGGACGTCATTTCCTTAGGCGTCGGCGAGCCCGACTTTATCACGCCGTGGCGAGTCAGAGAGGCGTCCATCTACGGCATGGAGAAGGGCAGGACCACTTATACATCGAACTGGGGCCTCATGGAGCTGAGGGAGCTCATCTCGAAGTACACGCTCGAGGGCTCCGGCGGCGACTATAGCCCGAACAACGAGATCTTAGTGACGACGGGCGTCAGCGAGGGCATCGACCTGGCCGTCCGGGCCATCACGGACCCGGGCGACGAGATCCTGGTCGTGGAGCCCAGCTATGTGTCCTACAAGCCGTGCGTCATCATGGCCGGCGGGAAGCCGGTGCCGGTGAGCACCTCCGAGGAGAACGACTTCAAGGTCCGCCGGGAGGACATCGAGAAAAAAATAACCCGGAAGACCACGGCCATCATCATGAACTATCCCAATAACCCGACGGGCTCGATCATGACCCGGAAGGACCTGGAAGAGATCGCCGACGTCGCCATCGAGCACGACCTGATGGTCCTCACGGACGAGGTGTACGATAAGCTGACCTACGACGGCAGGCACGCCTCCATCGCCAGTCTCAACGGCATGCGGGACAACACCGTGCTGCTCAACGGCTTCAGCAAGGCGTTCGCCATGACCGGCTGGAGACTGGGCTACGCCTGCGGCAACTCGGACATAATCGAGGCGATGATGAAGATCCACCAGTACACCATGCTCTGCGCGCCGATCAACGCGCAGCTGGGCGCCATCGAGGCGCTGAAGAACGGCCAGGGCGACATGCAGGACATGGTCAAGGAGTACGACCGCCGGCGCCGCGTCATCGTGCGGGGCTTCAACGCTCTTGGCATGGACTGCTTCGAGCCTAAAGGGGCCTTCTACTCTTTCCCGTCCATCAAGGCGACGGGCCTCTCGTCCGAAGAATTTTCAGAGCGGCTGCTGTACGAGCAGGGTGTCGTCACCGTGCCCGGCAGCGTATTCGGAGAGGCGGGCATGGGGCACCTGCGGTGCTCCTACTGCTCGTCCATGGAGGATATCAAGGAGGCTCTGGCCCGTATCGGGCGGTTTATGGACACGCTGATGCTGGAAAAGCCCCCGGCCATAAAGAAACGTATTAAGCGCTGACCATGCTCGAGACCGCCGATATGCCGTACCCGACGGTCGTGGTGAGGCCGAAAATAAAATAAGATAACTATTACTTTTTACCGGGAGCATTTCGCCTGGTCCTGAGCAGCATCAGGCACGCCGCCACTACGATCACCGCGATGACAGCGAGCAGGCCGATGGCACCATAGAGCATATAGTTCGGCCCGTTCTCGGCCGTGGGCTGAGGCGAGGCCGCGATGATCGGCGTCGGCGTCGGGGACGGCGGTATCTGGGACGGCATGAGCACGAGCACTGGCGACGCCGTGGAAGCGCTCCGATTACCAATCTGGCCTTCGGCGTTCGAGCCCCAGGCCCAGACGCTGCCGTCGCTCTTCAGGGCGAGCGTATGGTACATGCCCGCATCGATCGCCACGACGTCGTCAAGGCCGCTCACCATGACGGGAGAGGTCATGTCGGCCCCGCCCGGGATGCCTGTGCCTAGCTGGCCGTCCGTGTTGCTGCCCCACGTCCAGACCGTGCCGTTATCGGCCAGCGCCACGGAGTACGAGCCGCCGGATGCCACGGACTTCATGTCGGACAGGCCCCGGACGATGTCGGGATTATAGGAGTCCGATTCCGTCCCCGCGTAGACCCGGCCCTGGTCGTTCAGGCTCGTGCCGCCCATGCCCAGCTGGCCGTAATAGTTGTAGCCCCAGGCCCAGACATTCCCGTCCTCCAGGACGGCCAGCGCGTGCATATCGCCGGCATCGAGCGATTTCGTATTATATATCTTCGAGCGGACGGGCGTAAAGCGGCTTTCCGTGGTGCCGTCGCCCAGGACGCCATGCCGGTTATCGCCCCAGGCCCACGCCGTGCCATCTGCCTGCACCGCAAAGCAGTGTGAGCTTCCGGCTGAGATGGATTTAATGTTGCTCAGGCTGTTCACCGGTATGGGCACGTTCGTGCCCTCATAGTTTATCGATCCCTCGCCCACCTGACCATAAGAGTTCGAGCCCCAGGCCCACACCGTGCCATCGCTTTTTAGCGCCAGGCTTACGTCCTTGCCCGCGGAGATGGCCGTGATCCCGCGCAGGCCTTCGACTTGAACAGGTGCCAGGCTATCGTTATATGAGCCGTCGCCCAGCTGGCCGTACTTGTTATCGCCCCAGGCCCACACCGTGCCATCGCTTTTTAGCGCCAGTACGTGGCCGTATCCCGCCGCGATCTGGCGCACGGTCGCGATGTCGACCTTTTGCGGTACCAGCAGGTCGACGCCTTCGCCCGCATAGCCCCACTGCCAGACGGAGCCGTCGTCAAGCAGCGCGACGGAGGTAGTATTCGAGGCCGCGATGGACACGGCCGCGGGAGACCAGGCCGCCGCGGGCGGCAGGAGAATGAGCAATGGGGCGCTTGCCAGAATGAGCGTGATGAGCCGGAGACCCCTCATGATACCACGATAGGAAGTTATGCCTGAGGATATAAATAGATTATATCATTATTCCATAACGCCGCGAAAAATGGTGATAAGCATCCTTAGACGGCACAACGGGATTGAGATTAAAGGCTATGACAGTGGGTGTCTCGCTAAAGCTTTTTGATAAATGACGCCATAATACGTGCCAGAAGATGAGCCCTATGTACGCAAGGATAAAGGACGTGCTTTCCGGCAGGTTCGCCGACGGCGAAGAGGTCGAAGTCGGCGGATGGGTCGTCAAGAACCGCTCCAGCGGCAAGATCGTTTTTACTCTCATACGGGATGCTACCGGCGAGATGCAGGTGACCACCCGCAAGGGCAACGTCTGCGACGCGGCGCTCGCCGTCGCCGACGCGCTATCCCTGGAATGCTCCGTAATCGTCAAGGGCAAGGTCCGCACGGACCCGCGCGCCCCCGGCGGCAAGGAGCTTTCCGTCACCGACATTAAGCTGATCGGCGCCTCGCAGGACTACCCTATCTTCGGCGAGGAGGAGCACAACCCCGAAGTGCTGCTGGACCTGAGGCACCTGGATGTCAGGAGTAAGGAGCTCGTCGCCGTCATGAAGGTCAAGGACGCGGTGCTGAACGCGACCCGCGAGTGGTTCCGAAGCAACGGCTTCTACGAGGTCACGCCGCCTATCATCATATCGAGCGCCTGCGAGGGCGGCTCCACCCTGTTCGAGCTCAAGTATTTCGAGGATAAGGCCTACCTGTCCCAGAGCGCCCAGCTGTACCTCGAGTCGCTCATCTTCGGCCTTGAAAAAGTATACTCGATCACGCCCTCATTCCGGGCGGAAAAGTCCCGTACCACGCGGCATCTGGCGGAGTACTGGCACATCGAGGGCGAGATGGCCTGGATGGGATTGTACGAGATGATCGACATGCTTGAGCGGCTTGTCTGCCACGTGTGCAATAAGGTCGGCGAAGAGCGGGCCGAAGAGATCAGGCTCGCCGGGGGCGACCCGGAGTACTTCAAGAGCCTGAAGGCCCCGTTCCCGAGGATCACATACGACGAGGCCGTAAAGATCCTGCAGGCGGACGGATATGAGTTCAAGCCCGGCGACGACTTCGGCACCCATGAGGAAAGGCAGCTCTCGACGCATTATGATAAGCCCTTATTTATTACTGAGTACCCCGCCGATGTGAAGGCCTTCTACATGAAGGACGCCGGCAGCGGTAAAGTCCTGAACGTCGACATGATCGCCCCGAAGGGGTTCGGCGAGATCATCGGGGCCAGCGAGAGGGAGACCGATTTAAAGATACTGGAGGAGCGTATCCGGAAGCAGGGCGAGGACCCGGCGAAGTATGCCTGGTACCTCGACCTGAGGCGCTACGGCTCGGTCCCGCATTCCGGCTTCGGCATGGGCACGGAACGCCTGGTCCGCTGGATCTGCAGCCTGGAGCACATCCGGGACACGATCCCGTACCCGAGGACCATCAGCCGGTCGTACCCGTAGGCCTGCAGACAGGCATTTCCCGGCTTAAGCCCACTTTACAAGCTTCACGGACTTAATAATGTAAGAGATATTAAATATTCAACAAAGCCCTGAACCAGAAAATATTTACGCGCAAGGCGCCCGTACTTGTTTAGTGAAGCATTAATGGCCTACGACAGGAAAACGAACCGGGAAGCTGTGAAGGCGTACTCCCATCCGGGCGTGTCAGAGTACATACCGCGCAATAAAGAGAAGAAGATCGCGAAGCCCTCGCTCGTCTCTAGGTTAAAAAGGTTCCTCCGGCTGAGTTGACGCTTTTTGAATAATCGGATACCGTCGGCTCATTTTAGCGTTTTTAAGCTCCCCGGCGGCCGGGTGGGGATTGCTTTAGAGCTGTAATGGCTAAATGAGCAAAAATTTTTACATTTATTAATTATAATGGCATATTAATGCTTTTAATGTAAATCAGAGTATTTTTTCCAGGTTTTTATTCGACTAACCTTTTTGGCCCGTAGTTCGAGAATCGTATTTATGAAAATTTGTGTCGTATCCCAGTCGTTTTACCCGTACATCGGAGGCGTGACCCGGTACCTGCAGTCGCTGGGCAGGAAACTGACCGCCCGGGGGGATGAGATGGTGGTCGTACACCTGCGGTCCTCCGACATGCCCGAGTACGAGGTCATAGACGGGGTCCGGGTATATCGCATGTCGGGTGACGAGGGCATACAGGAATCCATCGACGGCTACTTCCGCTTTAAGGAGCTCATCATCGACGTGACCCACGGCCGGAAGATGGCTCCGCTGGAGGACCGGTTCGACTATGGGTATTCCGAATACTTAGGCTTTAATCTCAACATGTACGAGAAAGTGCGGCAGGTCTACGATATCGAGAAGTTCGATATGCTCCACGTGCACGACTTCCAGGTGATGCCGCTCGCGTTCTTAATAAAAGGGGATATCGACGTGCCCGCCATCTTTACCTGGCACATACCGTTCACGGTGGATACGCCGCCGGAGTGGCGGGAGTTCCTGGCGAGGTATATGCGCTATTACGACCATGTCATCTTCTCCACGGACGAGTACGTGCGCACGGCCGTTGAAAGCGGCCTGAGCCCGGGTAAGGTCTGCAAGATCAACCCGTTCATCGACACGGACGAGTTCGTCTTAGACGGGGATAACGACTTCCGCGAGAAATATAATATCCCTGTGAACGATAATATCGTGCTCTGCGTGTCCCGTATCGACCCCCGTAAAGGGCAGGAATACCTCATCGAGGCCATGGTGGAAGTCGTTAAGAAACACCCCGGCACGACGTGCATCTTTATCGGGAACGGCTCGCTGACGAAAAAATTCATCGGCCGCACAAACCGGCTCGAAGAGCTGGAGGCGATGGTCCATGAGCGGGGGCTCGATAACAGGGTGCAGTTCCTGGGCAAGGTGAGCCAGGACGACCTGATGAAGGCGTACGACGCCTGCGACATGCTCGTCCAGCCCTCCATCAACGAGGGCTTCGGCCTGGTCATTTCGGAGGCCATGTGCTTCAGCAAGCCGGTCATCGGCTCCAACGTGGGCGGCATACCCGAGCAGATCACCGACGGCTATAACGGGCTCCTTTTTAAGCCGAAGGACCATATGGCGCTGGCGGGCCACATCGATAAGCTCATCGAGACACCGGCGCTGCGAAAGCTGATGGGCGAGCGGGGCAGGCAGCTTGCCTGCGGGCGCTTCTGCGTGGACCGGGGCTTCAAGGAGCACTGCGAGATCTACGATAAGATCTGCCTGCAGAAGCGTTTCAAGGAAGGCATAGGCACCGAAGAGTCGATCATCACCGACTGATCATTCTTTTCCCATGAGGTAGTTCACGGATTTTATGAACTCCTCGTGGGAGAAGGACTGCGGTATGTTGCCCACGAGCCGCTGGTAGTACATGTCGTACTCTTCGGCGAAGAGCCCGAGATCGCTGGACGCGTACCGGGCCGCCCTGTTGATTATATCCAGGGCGTTGACGACCTTGCCCCGCTTCATCATGACCTGGGCCAGCCATAGCGAGGAAAGCATGAAGGCGTTCGGCTCCTCGGCGAACCGCTTGAGCAGGCCGCCCGCGCCGAGGTTGTCTGTGATGCTCTTGACGGCCATGCGCACCATGGTGTCCTCGACGGGCAGCAGATTCATAAGCGGAATGGCGAGGACGGAGGCATCGTATGCATCGTCCTCGTACGCCCTTTTGAAGCACTTGCGCTTTTCGGACCACCCGTTCTTGATGATGTCGACCTTGACCTTTTCGGCCTCCAGGCCCCACTTGCTGGACAGATGCCGCTTTTCCACGAGCGTCGCCAGGCGGGCACCGTATTCCAGCGCTGCCCAGCACATCGTCTTGCTGTGGACATAATCCATGTAGGGGCGGCGTAACTCCCAGATGCCGGCGTCCTTCTCCCGCCAGTGCCCGGCCACGTACTCCACGATCCGCTGTATCTTGGGAAAGTTTTCTTCCACGTATCCCCCGCAGCCCGAATACTTATTTAGCGTATATATTGCGTGGATGACCTCCCCCTCCAGGTCGTTCTGCTTCTGGCCGACGGCCTTATTCCCGATGCGCACGGGCCGGCTGTTTCCGAAGCCGACGAGCGTGTCGATGTCCGCCTCGTCTGTGCCCTTGAGGTCGCCGTAGATGGATACGAGGGGGTACGGGTAAGGCTTGCCCTCCGCCTGAACGATGCCCAGGAGGAAGTCGATGATCTGCCGCGAGTCCTCGAACAGACCCGCCAGCGCCAGCGCCTCGGCGCTGTAAGCCCCGTCCCGGACCCAGCAGAAGCGGTAGTCCCAGTTCTTGTCCTCGCCCACGATCTCGGGGAACGACGTGGTGGGTGCCGCCAGGATGGCGCCGCTTTTATCGTACGTGAGGAGCTTCAGCACCAGCAGCGAGCGCATATAATAATAGTGCATCCGCGGGTTCAGGTCGAATACGGGAAAAGCGCAGGCCGTATAGTTCCTCCAGAACTTGAGATCGGCCTGGTACTCGCGCTCGTGGCTCGAGTTATCGGCCGCTTTCCGGGCCTCGTCGGGCGTGGAGCCGTATGTGAGCAGGAGCGGTATGGTCATGGGCGGCTGGATGTCGAAGGTTATGCTTTTTTTCTTAAACGTAGCCCGCTCGAGGGACGTGATCATAAGCGCCTGCCCGGGGCCGCAGATCATCAGGCCGTTGTCCAGGACGCTCACCTTCGGCTTCGCGCGATTGTAGTCCGGCCGCGGGTCGACGTCTATCGTCAGCCTGAAGGGGTCCGGGCCGGAGATGCCCAGTATTCGCCAGAGCTTGTGCTTGCCGAAGGGCATGAAGTCGATGGCCCGCACCGTGTCGGCGCCAACGCGGCTGGTGGTCTCCAGCAGGTTCGTGTCCTCGAGATAGCGCTGCTCGCCCACCTCGAAGGGCGTGCCCGTGCCGTCCTGGTCGTAGGAGAGCGTGATCGAGCCCCCGTTAATGTTGTCAAGCGCCCGGGCGAACATCGTCGGAGAGTCGAAGGCGGGCAGGCAGAGCCAGTCGAGCGAGCTGAAGACGCTGATGAAGGCGCAGGTCTCACCGTTGCCGACGATGCCGTACATAGAATCAGATTCGCGCCCTCATTATAAAATCATTATATGGGCATTTAGCGGCCGATGTACTCGATGAACTCCTGAAGGCCCTTGCCATAGCTCTGGCGGCACACGTAATCGGCCGTCGCCTTCATCTCGGGGATGGCGTTCGAGACCGCTCCCAGCAGAACACAGGAGTCCCTGAAGGCCACGTCGTTCTGGGCATCGCCGATGGCCGCCGTCTCGCTTAGCTGTACGCCGTACATGCGCGCCAGCCACGCGGCGCCGGAAGACTTGGAGATCCCGGCGGGCAATATCATGAGCGAATCCACGTTCCGGATGACGTGAAAGGCGCCATCGAGGCCCGAGAGCGCCTTACAGAGCTGCGGCTGGTATCGCGCCTCCACGGCGACGATGACCTCGCCCTGGCCATAGGGCACGCCGAGCTGCTTTAGCCTGCCCAGTAGCTCGCCTCGCCGGGCAGAATCTCCGAGCACGCACTTTTTGCCTTTAAAATGCCCTATGCAGCCGTTCTCGGCCACGAAGGAGTCGAGCAGGCCGTCCAGCTCACGGCAGAATTCGAGTAAAAAGCCGTAATTCCGGCCCGAGACGATGGAAAACCGGATTCCTTTCGCCCCGATGAGGCCGATGGCCTCTTTTAATTCGGGCGCCACGGACAGGCTCTCGTCGGTGAACGTCCGGTCAAAATCGCTTATAACGAGCTTGATGGCCATTACTTTCAGCTACGGCGGACGCGCTTAAAAAGTTTTTCAAATTTACAGGCACGTAGCCTCTATTTTGTTGCAGGGAAGCGTGCCATTGGTTATAAATATAATGATTTACAATTATATTCTACACGCCTGGTGACTCTATGGATGTTTCACTTCTATTATTACTAATGACGATGGTGCCTGCATTATTAGGCATCGTCTGCTACCTGATACCGGGCTACGAGCTGAAGAAATACGTGGTCATCCTCTGCTCCCTCGTCCTCACGGTAGCTTCTCTATTGCTGTTGTACGGCGGACAGCAAACCCTGACCGCCGAATCCATCGGGCTGGGAGGCTTCAGCGTCCCGCTGTCGCCGATCATCCTGGTACTCGACTTTCTGCTGCTACTGACGTTCATTTACTTCGGTATCAAGGATAAAGAGTATAAGGCCGTACTCCTGGCCATATTACAGTTGATACCGCTCGCCTATTTCGAGTTCATTATGCCTAAAACGGCCCATGCCGGGGGCGTCACATTCGTCGTGGATAACCTGGCCATCGTCATGTGCCTCATCGTGTCCATCATCGGCTCGCTCATCCTCATATACTCCATCGGCTACATGAAGGGCGATAAGCGTGTCAGCCCCTTTTTCCTGGTCATGATGGTCTTCCTTGGAGATATGAACGCGCTGATCTTCGCGAACGACCTGACCTGGATGTTCTTCTTCTGGGAGGTCACGACGCTCTGCTCGTTCCTCTTAATAAGACACTATCACGATGACGCTTCCATAAAGGCGTCCGACCGGGCGCTGTGGATGAACCTGCTGGGCGGCGTTTCGCTGATATGCGGCATCCTGCTCATCGAGGCGTCCTACGGGACCACGTTCCTGTCGGAGCTGACCGGCATGAAGGCCGGCCTGCCGGGCTTCCTGTCGTTCCTGCCGGCGGCTGCGATCGCTCTCCCGTTCGCATTCATGGCCTTCGGCGCTTTCACCAAGTCGGCGCTCATGCCCTTTAACTCGTGGCTGACGGGCGCCATGGTGGCCCCCACGCCCGTATCGGCATTACTCCACTCGTCCACGATGGTGAACGCGGGAGTTTACCTCCTGATCCGGATCGCTCCGCTCATCGTGGGCAGCCTGCTCTCGACCATTATAGCGGTCATCGGCGGCTTCTCCTTCATGTTCTGCGCTTTTCTGGCGGTGAGCCAGACGGATACCAAGCGCATCCTGGCCTACTCGACCATCAGCTACCTCGGGCTCATCGCCATGTGTGCCGGCATCAACACGGGGCTCGCCCTGACGGCGGCCGTCGCGCTGCTGGTGTTCCACGCGGTCTCCAAAGGCCTGATGTTCTTATGCGTCGGCGAGGTACAGCACGAAACGGGCGCCCGGGACATTGATTCCATGGAGGGCCTCGTGAACCGCATGCCCCTGGTGGCCTACATCATGGTCATAGGCTTAATTTCGCTGATGGCCCCCCCGTTCGGCGTGTTCGTGGGCAAGTGGCTAGCCTTCCAGTCCGTGTCCACGTTCACGTCGATCAGCCTCTCGCTGGTGGACATATTCTTCATCATATTCGGCAGCATCTTCTCGGTCTTCTACTATTCCAGGTGGGCCGGAAAGCTGCTGGCGACCAAGCCCTTCGATGCTCCGAAGACATCGCACCACGACTGGTTCATGGAGCTGCCGCTCATCGTGCTGGTCCTGGGCGTCTTCGTGTCCGTGGCGCTGACCACGATCTTCTTCGATAAGCTCATTAATTTGCCGGCGGTCTATGGCATGGAGCCGTCGCAGCTCATCACGGGCTGGACCATCCAGAGCGCCATCGGCGGGTTCTCGCCCCTGGGCTTTTTGATCATATTCCTGATCATCATACTGGTCCCGTGGATCGCCATCCGCGTGCCGAAAACGGCGGTCACGCACACTTACGCCTGCGGCACCGGCGATGAGCCGGAGCTGGGCGGCGGCTTCTTCCAGAGCATGATAGGTGAGAGCGTAATCCTGAAGTACCTCGACCCCGTCGGCGTACTGCTGCTCGTGGCATTATTCATCGCGGCGGTGATCTAAAGTGGCGGACCCGCTCACCACCTATGGCATACCTCTCGTGCTGCTCGTGATTTCGCCGTTCATCGGCGGCCTTTTGATTGGCATCGACCGCAAGGTCACGGCCCGGATCCAGAACAGGGCGGGCCCGCCCATCGTTCAGCCGTTCTATGACGTGATAAAGCTCTTCGGCAAGGAGGACAAGGTCGTCAACAAGACGTACCTGGTCTTCGGGGTGGCGTACATGCTCACCGTCATCCTGAGCTTGACGCTCATGCTGTTCCAATACGATCTGCTTATCACCACGTTCATCTTCGGCCTGTCGTTCATATTTTTGGTGCTGGCCGGGTACAGCACGCGCTCCCAGTTCGGCTACGTCGGGGCGACCAGGGAACTTATGCAGATGCTGATCTACGAGCCGATACTACTGTTCGCCGTATTCCTCATAAGGCTCGTGACGGGGAGCTTCGAGATCGGCTCCATCTATACCGCGGCGCAGCCGCTCCTGTACACGCTGCCGCTGGCGCTGCTGGCCATTTTCATCATACTGCCGATCAAAGCCAGGAAGTCGCCCTTCGATATCTCGGACGCGCACCAGGAGATCGCCCAGGGGCCGGAGACGGAGTACTCGGGTAAATATTTAGGGCTCCTGTACGTTACGCACTTCTACGAGCTGTTCTTCATCCTCTGGTTCATCAGCCTGTTCTTCGTGAAGGACGCCGCCCTGGGAGGCCTTGTCGTACCGGGCTGGATCATGCAGATACTGCTTATGCTCATTGCCTACGTTTTCCTCATCATCACCGATAACTTGACGGCGAGGCTCAGGGTCGACCAGATGCTGAAGCAAGTATTCATAGTTGGAATGGCATTGCTGATAATTAACCTGATATATATCGTCATGACCGGGAAGTGGATCGCATGACTCTGACGGAGCTTTCAAGGAAAAAATCGCCCTGGGTCCTGCACGTGGGCAGCGGCGGATGCAACGGATGCGACCTGGAAATATTAGCGTGCCTGACGCCGAGGTACGACGTGAGCCGTTTCGGCGTGATGAGCACGGGCAACCCGAAGCACGCCGACATCATGCTCGTCGTCGGCCCCGTCACCATCAAATATAAGGACATCATCAAGAACCTGTACGACCAGATGCCCGACCCCAAGGCGGTCATCGCCGTCGGGACGTGCGCGAGCACGGGGGGCATCTACCAGGGATGCTACGGCCACTGCGGCGGAGTCGATAAGGTCATCCCCGTGGACGTCTACGTGCCCGGCTGCAACGTGCGGCCGGAGGCCGTGATCGACGGCCTGGTGCTGGCGCTGGACATACTGAATGAAAAGGAGAAGAAGCTTCTGGAAGAAAGAAAAGAGAAAGCGAAGGGGGCGGCTTAATGGAAGCGAAGACCGTCACCCAGGCCGAGCTCCAGGGCATCGTGAACGGCCTGAAGGCCCGGGACGCGAGGCTCATCACCATCGTCGGCGTGGACACCGGCGAGAACATCGAGGTAATATACTTCTTCCACACCGGCATCGGCCGGACAGAGAACTACCGGGTCGTCGTGCCGAAGGCCGGAGGCAACGAGGAGATCGAGAGCATAACGCCCATCATCCCCGCGGCGTACATCGCGGAGAATGAGCTGTGCGAGATGTTCGGCGTGCGCGTAAAAAACGTGCCCGGGCGGTTTTTCCTGCACCCGAGCATCAACGCCCCATTGAGGAGGAAATGACATGAGGACGAGCATACAGTTCGGCCCCCAGCACCCCGTCTGGATCGAGCCGCTGCGCCTGAAGCTTACCATGGATGGCGAGATCGTGAAGGGCGTGGATCTCGAGGCGGGCTATGTCCACAGGGGGCTCGAGAAAAAATTCGAATGGGACTATAATAAGGGCGCCTATCTATCGGAGCGCGTATGCGCTATCTGCACCCAGCACCACTCGACCTGCTACTGCCTGGCGGTCGAGGGCACGATGGCGGGCCTGGAACTGCCCCGCCGGGCGGCCATCATCAGGACGATCATGCTGGAGCTGGAGAGGCTCCATAGCCACTTTTTGGCCATCGGCCTGACGCTCGAGTCTATCGGCTTCGAGAATTTGTTCATGCTGTGCTTCCGGAACAGGGAGCAGGTGCTCGACGTGTTCGAGCGCACGACGGGCAACCGCGTGCTCCACGGCATCAACATCGTCGGCGGCGTCACCCGGAATATAGGCCCCGAAATGGGCAAGGAGATCCTCGATTTCTGCGACGATATCGAAAAGCGCGCCCGTGACCTGGAGAAGATGATCGTCAACAGCTACACGATCAAGGAGAGGATGCAGGGCGTCGGCGTCATGACCGAGAAGATGGCGAAGGAGCTTGGCGTCGTCGGGCCTGTGGCCCGAGGCAGTAATGTCCCCTACGACGTGAGACACGCTGCGCCCTACCTGCTATACAAGGAGGTCAAGGTCACGCCTATAGTTGAGAAGGACGGCGACTGCTGGGCCCGCTCTCTGGTAAGGGTCCGGGAGATCTTCCAGTCCATCGACCTCATCCGCCAGCTTGTACCGCTGCTGGAAGGCACGCCCGACGAGCTCTTCGCAAAGGCCAAGGCCATGCCCGAGGGCGAGAATTTCGCGAGGGTAGAGGCCCCGCGGGGCGAGCTGTTCTATTACGTCCGGGGCAAGAAGTCGAAGGAGCTGGACCGCGTCAAGATCCGGACATCGACGTACGGGAACGGCCTGGGCATCGCACCGCTCATCAAGGGCTCCTACCTGGCGGACGTCGGCCTCATCACGATAACGTTCGACCCGTGTATCGGGTGCTTTGACAGGTGATAACCATGCTGGACATACTCGAAAATATCCTTAAGAACGCCGTAAGCAAGCCTTATACGTCCAATTACCCGTTTACCCCGTACCAGCATTTCCCGGGAACGAGGGCGGACGTGACCTTTGATGGCACCAAGTGCATCCTGTGCCAGCTATGCCAGCGGTCGTGTCCTGCTGAGTGCATCATAATACACAAAGAGGAGACGACCATCGAATACCTGAACACTCAGTGTATCCGCTGCGGCACCTGTGTCCGGGTCTGCCCGACCAACGCCATCTCCCAGAACGAGGTGTACACTAAGCCCTCCCGAGAGCGTTTGACCATCTACACGCTGGTGACCAACGAGAACGCGCCCATTATCAAGAAGCGGAAGATGGAAGCGGCAAAAAAGGCGGCCGACGCCGAGGGCAAGCCCGTCCCGGATAAGCCCGAAGAAGCTAAAAAGTAACAATCGCTGACCATGGGGGCGGCTTATATCCTTTTTTATCAGTCCCCGATTTTTCTTTTAATAACGATTATAAACGCTACAGTTAAAAAATAACGTGGATTCGCATACTGCGCTACATTACGCTATAACATGGGGGTTTACGATGGTTGACTATAAGGCTAAAAAAGAAGAGCTGGCAAGCTCCATGGAGCAGTCCGCGAAGCGCGTCGAGGATACGGGCGCCCGGACGGCTGGAAAGGTGGCAGGATCGATCAGGAGCATGGCGGACAGCATCCGGGGCTTTAACGCGAACGAGTACAGGGACCGGATGATGGACACCGTAGACGACGTGCGCTCCGAGGTAGACAAGAACGTGGACAACGTGAAGACCGGCATACGGGACCACCCCTTCGAAAGCGTGGCCATCGCGGCCGGGGCCGGCATCCTCTTCGGAGCGATGGTCGCTCTGATGGGCCGGCGGACCATAAGGGAAAGGATGTAATCGGCCCCTTCCGGGCCCTTACACGGGCGTATAACTAAATGCCCATATGGGCATACGCCCGATTTAATTATATGACTTTTTGAATAAATGTGAAAGTATTAAGTATAAGATATTACTAATAGAATTCCACTTTCAGCATAACGTTTAGATAGTTTTAGACAAAAACAGGTATCGATATGGCAAGGACTCCGCACAAACTTATACTGGTCACCGACGACGAGCCCGATATAGTGGACGTAATATCCGGCAAGCTGGAGAATATCGGCTACCGTACGCTGAAGGCCTACAGCGGTGCCGAATGTATCGAGGCTGCCCGCAAGAGCCGCCCGGACCTGCTGTTCCTGGACATCCGCATGGAGCCCATGGACGGGTGGGAGGTGGCCAGCGTAATGAAAAAAGACTCGGAGCTCAAGGACATCCCCATCATCATGATCACGGGCGTGGAACTCGATCTCAAGGACATCATGAACCGGGCCCAGCTCATCGAGAACTACATCATGAAGTCCGACGCCAGCCTGGAAAAGCTGAGCGAGGCCGTCGAGGACGTGCTCACGGCGAAGACGGACGTCGAGCGCATCATGGACATGGCGAACAAGTCGGGCGTCCAGAAGGAGATGAGGACCGAGCTCAAGGACCGCTACATGCGGAAGTTCAGCCAGTACCGGACCATCAAGAAACTGTACGGCCTTTATTCCCTCGTCTACGATGATGATGTCGGGGAGCAGAAGGCCGTGATGCTGTCCTGCCTCAAGAAAGGGCTCGACCAGCAGGCCGACGACCTGTCGCGCATCGAGAAGATGCTCGTCGCCGCACAGCCCGTGAAAAGGAAAAAAAGAAACTCAAAAAAGAGATATTAAAGTATCTTTTTACCGGCTTCGGGGCCGGGCTTGACCATGAAGACGTCCGTGATCTTCATGACGATGGCCGTCTTCGGGTTAAGGTTCGGCTTCATGCCCTTGACCCACGTCACGTCGTCCTTGAAGACCTGATCGTTCGTGTGCAGTGCGACCGTCCCCTTGATCTGGAAGCCGCCCTTCTCGCTCCAGTAGGAGATAGCGATGCGCGGGTTCTCCTTCATGTTCGACAGGCTCTTCTGCATGAACTGGTCGGATAAGAGCATGGTCTCATCGTCCAGGATCTTGAACATGGTCATGGGGACGACGTTGGGCACGCCGGCCCGGGAGCAGGTCGCGAGGAAAATGGTTTTCACGCCCTGCATGGAATCCTTAACTTCTTGCGTCAGTTTGACCATTGATATCACCATTCGAATAATATTTCATAAGATAGTCATCGGCCCGAAGCATTAAGCTTTTCTTGCATCGAATGGTAATTATCACTGGAGAAATGCCATGAATAGGATAATCCTGAACGTCGTCGATAAGAAGACCGATTTCGCCAGGCGCGTCGTCATCGAGACGAGCATGCCCCTGCAGAGCTGCGATTTTATCACCATCGGCGAGGACACCATGTTCGACCGGGACACGGACTTCTTTACCTTCGGCTTCGACGTCGACACGGGAAGCCGCCAGCTGGCCATTGTCACCGGCGAGTTCCTGCCCAGGCCGGCGGTCGAGCTGATCGACGAAATTAAAAAGTCGCTCGAAGGCCGGTACGAGGTCATCGAGGATAAGGATGAGCAGCTATGGCTCAGGGAAAAGGTGCCGTGAAATACCTGTGTCAGATATACTTGTTTAAGACACGGAGTGTACGGAGGCACTATTTTTCACCACAAAGGCACGAAGAGCACGGAGGCCCACGGAGTTTTCTTTTTAGATTAAGTTACAAAGTACACAAAGCCGGTTCATTGGCGATCAGGGCACGAAGGATAC
>NZ_DATJPM010000001.1 GCF_035506375.1 Methanocella sp. | reverse complement strand
TTCTCACCACAGGGCGCACGGAGGCACCACGGAGGGCACGGTTTATTATTCACCACGGCGAACACGGCGAACACGGCGCTCTTTTATTTTCCTGAAGAGGGCTGATGCCCCCTCGGAGACCCCCGTTTTACTTATTAAAAGCTTCACCACGGCGGCACGGAGGCACCACGGAGGGCACGGTTTATTATTCACCACGGCGACACGGCGAACACGGCGCTCTTTTATTTCCTGAAGGGGGCTGATGCCCCCTCGGAGACCCCCTCCTTTCTTTTATATCCTGAAGAGGGGCTGACGCCGCGCGGAGCGCTCTTGCTTACCCCTCGGGATCCCCATTTTACTTATTAAAACTATGGAAACCGTGTCGCCGTGCGTCCGCCGTGTCGAATTTTAAAGGGCGCCGTGTTCGCCGTGTCGCCGTGGTGAACAAAGCGCCGTGTCGCCGTGGTGAATCACCGAAAACTTCATATGCCCGTATCGCATTATGAGCCTCCGTCATCATAAATGACATGAAACCGTAGGATAACGCTGGTTATCCGGCGAATGGGCGAACTGCCCGAGCGTATCGATCAACCGTCGATGCGTGAGTCAGGCCGAAAGGCCTTACGGAGGTTCAGAAATGAAGGCTTTACAGAAAACTAACCCCAGATTATCCAAGCTCATTTTCGACCTCAAGGCCCAGTCCAGGGAGCAGAACGTGCCCCTCTGGAGGGACATAGCCGAGAGATTCGAGAAGCCGGCAAGGCACTATGCGGCGGTCAACATCAGCAAGATCAACCGCCACACGAAGGAGAACGAGACTATCCTGGTACCGGGCAAAGTCCTGGGCACCGGCAACATCGATCACCCCGTCACGGTCGCCGCGCTCAACTTCAGCGTCGCCGCCGAGGAGCTCATCTCCGGCGCCAACGGCAAGTGCCTGTCCATCGAACAGCTCATGAAGACGAACCCCGCGGGCAAGGGTGTCCGCATCATCAGGTAAGGAGGACGAAGCATGGTATTAATTAACGCGCAGGGGCTCATCGTCGGCAGGCTGTCGAGCATAGTCGCCAAAATGCTCTTAGAGGGCGAAGAAGTCACGATCATCAACGCCGAAAAGGCAATCCTGTCCGGCTCGAAGGCATCCACGTTCGCCGAGTACAAGCAGACCGTGGACCGCGGCACTACCGAGAAGGGGCCGTACTACCCGAAAAGGCCGGACGCCATCATCAAGAGGACTATCCGCGGCATGCTGCCCTACAAGGCGCAGCGCGGAAAGGACGCGATGGCGCGCCTTACCGTTTACATCGGAGTACCATCCGATGTGCAGGGCGACAAGGCCGTAACGCTGGAGAAGGCGAGCGCAGACCGCCTGAGCTCATTCAAGTACATGGAGCTCGGCGAGCTGTCGAAACAGCTAGGATCAAAGTTTTAAGGTGAGAGCATGGTCAAGGTCATTACAACAAGTGGAAAGCGGAAGACGGCGATCGCCCGCGCGACAGTTCGCAAAGGCACCGGCATCATCCGCATTAACAAGGTACCCCTGCCTCTCGTCCAGCCGGACATCATAAGGCTCAAGATCACCGAGCCCCTCACCATGGCGGGCACCGACATCGCCAATCAGGTCGATATCGACGTCGACATCCGTGGCGGAGGCGTCATGGGCCAGGCGGAGGCCGCGAGGTGCGCCATTGCGCGAGGCATCGTCAACTGGACGAACGACATGGCACTGCGCGACACGTACCTGAGCCACGACAGGACTCTGTTAGTGAACGATATTCGCGCTAAGGAGCCAAAGCACTACGGCGGAACGGGCGCAAGGGCGAAGTTCCAGAAGTCGTACCGTTAAGTATAAATGTAATCATTGGAGGTATTAATCACATACTTCCAATGAGATCAATTTATATTGGAGAAATAAAATGATACCGGTCAGATGTTTCACCTGCGGCAAGGTCGTCTCGAACGTTTGGGAAGAGTACATCGAGCGTGTCGAGGAAAGGAAAAAGAGCCTGCCCAGGGGTGAGCAGCTTAAGGTCGGCGACATCCTCGACGACCTGGGCATCGAGCGATACTGCTGCAGGCGCATGCTGCTATCGCACGTCGAGCTGGTCGACGTTCTGGCACCATACCAGTAATAAGGATATACGGGATCGTGGGGTAGCCTGGTCCATCCTTTCGCGTTCGGGACGCGGAAACCTGAGTTCAAATCTCAGCGATCCCACCATATATCCCTATTGACAGCCGTACAGCATAAGACCACCCAACGGGACGCTTGGGAACTAGAACGCACCTAAGAATCGATGAAATCTAAATTTCATTTCTTATCAAGTTACAAGAGGTATTAGCTTGAGCTCTAAACAATTGAACGTGGCCGATTCTAAAAACGTAACAAAGTACACACGCTACGAGCGTGCGCGTATCGTCGGGGCAAGGGCTCTCCAGATATCAATGGGAGCTCCCGTCCTCATAAAAGACATCAATACCGTGGAACCGATCGATGTCGCAATGGCGGAACTGGAGCGCGGCATGATCCCGATCACCGTCAAGAAGATCAATAAATCCACGCGGCGTGAGGTAAACCAGTCTTAATTCTTTTTATCTGAAATGTTAAATGTCGTATGGGAGGTTAGGTTTTGTCTATAATCGAGGATATTATCGGGCGGAGGATCTTCGATAGCCGGGGTAACCCGACCATCGAGGTCGAGGTCTACCTGGACGACGGCAGCTTCGGGCGGTCGGCGGCGCCGGCGGGCGCCTCGACGGGCACCTACGAGGCCGTGGCCATACCCGTCGCTGACGCGCTGTCGAAGCTGGAAAACGAGGTCGTCGAGCAGCTCATCGCGGAGGATGCCACGGACCAGGAAAGCATCGACATGCTCCTGCACGACATCGACGGCACGGACAACTTCAGCAACATCGGCGGCAACACGTCGGTCGCGGTCTCCATGGCCGTGGCAAAGGCCGCATCGTGCTCGGTCTATAGCACGGAAGACTACCGGGTCATGCCCTCTGAGAGCATGCTGTATCGCTATATGGGCAACGCATACCCGCGCATGCCGTACCCATTGGGTAACGTCCTGGGCGGCGGGGCGCACGCCCCGGGCGCGACGGATATCCAGGAGTTCCTGGTATCTTCGGTCGGCGCGCCGACGATCGACGACGCCGTTTATGGCAACACGCTCGTGCATAAGCGCGTTAAGAAGCTGCTGACCGACGCGGGCGTCATATGCGGTAAAGGCGACGAAGGCGGCTGGGCACCCCATGTAACTGATTCAAAGGCATTCGAGATCACCAGCAAGGCGGTCAAAGAGGTCTCGGACGAGCTGGGCTTCAGCGTCCGGCTGGGCCTGGACATCGCGGCCTCCGAGCTGTGGGACGAAAAGAAGAAGGTCTACGCCTACAAGGACGCAAAGCGGACGCCTTCGCAGCAGATAGACTATATCGCCGGCCTGGTGGACAAGTACGACCTCTTCTACGTGGAGGACCCGCTGCAGGAGAACGACTTCGACGGGTTCGCCGAGCTGACCGAGAAAGTCGGAGACCGTTGTATTATCTGCGGCGACGACCTCTTCGTCACGAATGTGAAGCGCCTTCAGGAAGGCATAGAGAAGTTCGCCGCGAACGCAATCCTCATCAAGCCCAACCAGATCGGCACGGTAACGGATACCTATAACGCTATAACGCTGGCGAAGCGGTTCGGCTTCAAGACGGTCATGTCCCACCGGAGCGGCGAGACGACCGACAACACGATCGCGCACCTGGCGGTCGCCTTCGGCTGCGAGCTGCTGAAGACGGGCGTCGTGGGCGGCGAGCGGATCGCCAAGCTGAACGAGCTCATCCGGATCGGCGAGGGCATAGGCAACGAGCGGATGACGGAAGACATCTCATAACGATAACACTTGAAATATTTTTACGAAACCAAAGGAGAAGCAAAAAATGGCAGATAAAGCTGTAGAAAAGCAAGAAATAAGAGAGATCAGAGACGAGAATTACCAGTCATTGATACCGATGGACGAATACCTTGCTGCGGGCGTGCACATCGGTACGCAGCAGAAGACTGAAGACATGCAGCGGTTCATATACCGCGTCAGGAACGACGGCCTGTACGTCCTTGACGTCCAGAGCACCGACGAGCGCATCCGCGCCGCCGCTAAGTTCCTGGCGAGATACGACCCCGCGAACGTCCTGGTGGTCTGCGCCAGACAGTATGGCCAGCACCCGGCGGAAATGTTCGCCAAGGCCATCGGCGCGAGCGACATCGTCGGCCGGTTCATCCCCGGCACTATGACGAACCCGGAGTACATGTTCTTCACCGAGCCGGACGTCGTGGTCGTTACCGACCCCATCGGCGACATGCAGGCAGTCAACGAAGCCATTAAGATCGGCGTGCCCGTCATCGCCATGTGCGACACGAACAACATGACCACCGACATCGACCTCGTGATACCGACGAACAACAAGGGCCGCAAGGCGCTGGCACTCGTGTACTGGCTGCTGGCCCGGGAAGTCGTCCGCGAGCGCGGCGAGCAGGGCTTCAACTACACCGTCAATGATTTTGAGTCAGAAATATAATCCTGGACAGGAGTAATCATACCGATATGAGGAACCCTGCGGTCGCGGGCATGTTCTATCCCGGCACAAAAGAGGCTTTACGCCAGCTTATAAGTGAGCTGGCGCCCCGGGCGCCGCCAGCTGCTAAACTGGATGCCATGGGAGTGGTCGTACCCCACGCAGGATACATCTATTCGGGCGGCGTGGCGGCTAAGGTATATGCGTCCATAGAGGGCGCGCCGACCTTTATCATCCTCGGCCCCAGGCATAGCTGGGAAGGCTCTGCGGTCGCCGTATCGGCCGTGCCCTGGAAGACGCCCCTGGGCATCGTCGACGTGGACCACGACTTCATCGACCTTCTTCCGCCGGGCATCATCGACCACGATGAGACAGCCCACCAGCGGGAGCACTCCCTCGAGGTGCAGGTGCCATTCCTGCAGTACTTTTTTAAGGATTTCCGGATCGTGCCCATAGCGATCGGCCTGCAGGATTATGAGACGGTGAAGGAGATCGCCGGCGAGATCACGGCCGCTATCGAGAAGTACCCGACAAAGGTCGTCATCGTTGCTTCGAGCGATTTCACCCACTATGAGCCCGTCGAGTCCGCCAAGCGGAAGGACCATCTCCTCATCGAAAAGATAGAGAAGCTGGACGTCCCCGGCTTTTACGACGAGATCGCCAGCCTGAACGCGACCTGCTGCGGCTACGGCCCCATCTCGGCCATGATGCTTTCCTGTAAGCGGCGCGGGGCGAAAAAGGCGGAGCTGCTGGCCTACGCGACCAGCGGCGACGTGACCGGCGACCGGGAAGTCGTCGGCTACGCGGGGCTGGCCGTGACCCGGTGATGCCATGACGATATGCTCAGCCCCCGGTAAGGTCTTTTTATTCGGCGAGCATGCGGTCGTCTATGGCAAGCGCGCCATCGCGTGCGCCATCGACCTACGGACGATGGTCGAGGTGACGCATAACAGCAAGGGCATTCGGATCCACTCGGCCTTCAAGGACGAGCCGGATAAGAACCAGTATATTAAGACGGCCATCAAAAAGATGCAGCAATACGCCGACATAAAAAACGTCAACATCACTGTCACATCTAAGATACCGGTGGCTTCGGGCCTGGGCTCTTCGGCCGCCGTGACCGTCGCCACTCTGGGCGCCCTGAACGAGGAATTCCAGGTCGGCCTGCGGAAGGAAGAGCTCGCCTTACTAGGGTACCAGACGGAGCTGGAGGTCCAGGGAGCGGCGAGCCCGACCGATACGTTCGTATCGACCATGGGCGGGACCGTGGTCGTCCCCGACAAGAAGATACTCCCGCCGATCACCTGCGGCATCGTCGTCGGCCACACGGGCATATCGAAATCGACCGCAAGGATGGTGTCCAGGGTGAAGACGCTCAAGGAGCGCTACCCCGAGGTCGTCGACGGCATCATGGACTCTATTGGGGATATATCCGCGAGAGGCGAGGATTTAATTAAAAGGAACGACTATCGTTCCATAGGCGAGCTCATGAACGTAAACCAGGGCCTTCTGGACGCCCTGGGCGTCACGATACCCGAGCTGTCCCTGCAGATCTATGCTGCCCGCCAGCACGGCGCCTACGGCGCCAAGATAACCGGTGCAGGGGGCGGAGGCTGCATGGTAGCCCTTTGCGACGAGAAGAACGCGAAGGAGATCGCGACGGCCATCGGGCACGCGTACGGCGATAGCTTCATCAGCCGGCCCACGGCGGAAGGGGTGTTCATCAGGTGACGACAATACTGAAGATAGGCGGAAGTGTGCTGACCGACAAGAACAAGGTATCGGCGGCCCGGCCCGACGTCATCGCCCGCATCGCAAAGGAGATCGGCGAAATTGACAGCGGCAAACTGGTGCTCATCCATGGAGCAGGCTCTTTCGGGCACCACCAGGCCAAGGATTATAAGCTCACGGACGGCCTGAATGACTGGAGCATCAAGGGCATCTGGCCTACCCACAGTGCCGTCACTTCATTAAATCGAATGGTCGTAGATGCCCTCCAGATGAGCGGCGTTGACGCTATACCCGTGAACCCGCTGTCGAGCTGCACGCTATCCGGCGGCCGCATCGAGCACATGTGCCTGGACGTCATCGAGTTGATGCTACAAGACGATATCACGCCTGTATTGCATGGCGACGTGGTCATGGACCGCGACAGAGGCGTAGACATCCTATCCGGCGACCAGATCGTGCCGTACCTGGCCAGAGAGCTGAAAGTGGACCGCGTGGGTATCGGCACTAACGTGGACGGCGTGCTCGACCGCGACGGAAAGTTAATAAGAAAGCTGACGCCCGGGAACATGGGCGAAGTAGATAAGATATTATCCGGCTCGGGAGGAGTCGACGTTACGGGAGGCATGCATGGAAAGATACACGAGCTGATGCCGCTGGCAAAAGTTGGAATACCGTCGCTGGTATTTAACGCTGAAAAGCCCGGTAACGTGATGAAATTCCTGAAAAACGACCTGCAAGAAGGCACATTCATACGCGGAGACTGACCGATGACGACCTCGAAGAGGAAAATCGAGCACCTGGACATCTGTACCAGGGAGAACGTGGAATCTCAGGGTAACGGGCTTTCAGACATCGAATTCGTCCACCGTTGCCTGCCGGAGATCAACCAGGCGGATATCGATACCCGCACCACGTTCCTCGGCCACGGGTTCAGCGCTCCGCTCATGATCGCGTCGATGACCGGCGGCCATCCCGGCACGACCGAAGTGAACGCGAACCTCGCGATGGCGGCCGGGCAGCTGGGGCTCGGCATGGGCGTGGGCAGCCAGAGGGCAGCCCTGGAAGACCCGAAAATGGAAGACTCGTACCGGATCGTACGAGAAAAAGCCCCCGACGCCTTCATATATGGCAACATTGGGGCCCCCCAGCTAACCCAGTACACGATCGAGGACCTGGAGCGGGCGGTCGAGATGATCGATGCCGATGCCATGGCCATCCACCTGAATTTTCTCCAGGAGGCCATACAGCCCGAAGGGAACGTGGACGCCAGGGGCATCATCGAAAAGATCGCCGAAGTTGCCGGAGAGCTGTCAGTGCCGGTCATCGTAAAGGAGACCGGTGCAGGCCTCTGCCACATGGACGCCTACCTGCTTAAAAAAGCGGGCGTCGCAGCCATTGACGTGGGCGGCCGGGGAGGCACGAGCTGGGCCGGAGTAGAAGTATTCCGGGCCAGAACAGAGCGGGACGAGGTGAGCGAGCACCTCGGCATGAAGTTCTGGGACTGGGGCATATCCACCGCCGTCAGCCTCGTGGAGGCGGACGTCGGCCTGCCGGTGGTCGCCACGGGCGGCATACGTGACGGCATCATGATGGCGAAGGCCATGGCGCTGGGAGCGTCGATGAGCAGCGTCGCGCTGCCGCTGGTATCCGCCGCTAGGGTAAGCCCCGAGAGAGTAAAGAAGATACTTGAATTGTATATCGAGGAGCTCAAGGCCGTTATGTTCCTGACCGGCGCGAGGTCGGTCGAGGATATGGCCCGGGTCCCCGTGATCATTTCGGGAAAGACGAGGGACACGCTGGAGGCAAGGGGCTTCAACTGGAAGGCCTTCGCCCAGCGGTAACCTGCGCTTCGGCGCTATTCAAAAAAGGTGTAATTTAAATGAGAGATGTAGGTATCATCGCGGTCGGCGGCTACGAGGAAGTAGGCCGTAACATGACCGCCATTAGAGTTGGAAAAGAGATTGTCATCATGGACATGGGGGTCCGTCTGGACCGCATACAGATCCATGAAGAGACCGAGATAGAAAAGATGCATTCGCTGGACCTGATTAAGATGGGGGCTATCCCCGATGATAAGGTCCTTAACAATGTCGACGCAACGGTCGTGGGCATCGTCTGCACGCACGGGCACCTGGACCATATCGGCGCAGTGCCCAAGCTGGCGCACCGGTATAAGTGCCCGATCATCGCCACGCCGTTCACGGCCGAGCTGATCAGGCAGGAGATCGAGTCCGAGCGCAAGTTCGAGGTCGTAAACAAGATACAGCCGCTACAGTGCGGCGAGATCAGGGAGCTCACGAAGAACATATCCGTCGAGCTGATAAGAGTCCAGCACAGCATCGTCGACTGCGCCTTCGCGGCACTGCACACGCCGTACGGGAAGATCCTGTACGCCTGCGACTTCAAGATCGACCGCACTCCGACGCTGGGTGAGCTTCCCGACTTCAAGCGGCTCAAGCAGATCGGCAAGGAAGGCGTGCTCGCCATGGTCACGGAGAGCACGAACGCCGACCACTCGGGCAAGACTCCTTCGGAGCAGATCGCGCGGGACATGGTCTGGGACGCGCTGCTGGGCACGGAGGAGACGGAGAGCGGCGTGCTGGTCACGACCTTCTCGTCGCACATCGCCCGCCTGAAATCAGTCATCGAGGCGGCCGAGAAAATGGACCGGATACCCGTATTGCTGGGCAGCAGCATGGAGCGGTACTTCGGCACGGCGCTCAAGATGGGCTACGTGGAGAAGCCCGACAACCTCAAGATCTTCGGCTATCGCCGGTCGGTAGAAAAGGCCGTCAAGCAGATAATGAAAGAGGGCAAGGACAAGTACCTGCCCATCGTCACGGGCCACCAGGGCGAGCCGGACGCTGTCCTGGGCAGGATTGCCAGCGGCGAGCTCGACTTCAAGCTGGACGCGGGCGACAAGGTGATCTTTTCGGCCAATGTCATACCGAACATGCTCAACCAGGCGAACCGGTACTCGTGCGAGACAAAGCTAAAGATGAAGGGCGCCAGGATCTACGATAACGTGCACGTGTCCGGCCACGCCTATAAGGAGGACCACTGGGAGCTTCTGAGGATGGTCAAGCCAGAGCACGTCATATCCGCCCACGGCAACATGCACATGCACACGGCGTACGTGGAAATGGCAGAGGATACGGGCTACGAGTTCGGCGAGACGGTGCATATCCTGAGGAACGGGCAGGAGCTAACCCTTTAACGGGTTTAGCTCTTTTTATTGATTCTCTTTTATGACTTGTATAATTTATAATTTATTTATATAAATATGTGTAAATATTTTTACAATATATCGATATTTTATTTTATAAAAATATGTTAATAACAATATATGCCAATGTTTAAATACTTAGAAATAATATTGTAAAGTAGCAATCGGTGGTAAGGCTATGAATAGGAGATTCCTGATAATTTTGGCCGGTTTAGCAATCATAATTATCGCTATATCCGGCTTTGCCGGATCAATGAATGCCAAATTAGGCGGCGTATCGCAGGCAAGCCAGCCCGTGACTGGCACGACCGTGGGCCAGGAAAATCCGGCGGATACGGTATCGAGCAATGGATTTAGCTCCGATACGCTAACATTTGACCAGGTCCCAGCAGATCAGTTTACACTCGGTAACGCGCCAGGCCACAGGATCAGCCAATAAGTTATACCGGGTAAACGGAGCCTATTCAGGAATTCATGGGTATCCAGAATAAATTAAATCTATCTATAAGAAGTCAAATTTTTTATATCCAGCCTTTTTTAAAGTTTAACTTTTCCAGTGTTAAAAATTGTTATTTTTATTAGCTATTTTAACCGGCTTAATCATTTAATTTGGGCAAGCTCAATGGATATCCCCTATCCATCTGTTCGACAGTGTTCGATTTTATCCGATATTGCCCAACAGGGCAGTGTTGAACTAAAAGTCGAAATATAACAAATTATTAATAACTAAAAGCCATTTAACTAATTAGCGATATATAAACGGGGGCATTAAGATTGATCAATAGAGTTAGTATATTAACTCTTATTTTTACAATCATACTTATTCAGGCAGCGCCGGTATTAGCCACGGGGATGGGAACCATAGCCATCACTTCGCCAGCGAGCCCGAGCGTTAATGGCAATTATAACGTCGATCTTTATTTTAGTGATATGAGCGGGCCTTTAGCGGGCCAGACGATCGACTTAAGCGTTACTTCGCCGGACGGCGCTTCAACGATACAGTCGCCGGTCGTCACGGATGGGGCAGGCCATGCCACGGCCCTGCTCCACACCTCGCTGAAGGCAGGCTATAATAATATTACTGCCGAGTCCGGTAGTGCCTCTTCCAGTGTTTCCCTCTGGATAAGCCCGGGCGCGATCAATTCGTTAAGCGTCAAGCCGGACTATGCTTTTGCCATAGCCGATGGCTACCAGACGGTCTCGGTCAAGGCTGTGGTCGCGGATGTCTATGGAAATCCGATAAAAGATGTCCCCGTCGATATGTCCGTTGACGGCATACCCATAGGTTCGATGATCACCGATGCATCGGGTGCTGTGAGCACTGTTGTCGGCCCCTTTACCGGACCCGAGGTCGTCGACGTTACGGCGGATGCGAGCGGCATCAATTACTCGGCATCCACCCTGGCATCGAATGTTACGTTTTTGCTGAAAAATAACTTGTTCCTGCTAAGATATCCCGGCGCTACCGCCCAGGTCGATTCAAATGCGAAGGTCGTCGCCGTCTGGTATTACGACCTGGCGGGCAATGTCCCGGCCGTCGGGGTGCCGCTCAAGATAGCCGCCTATGCCCCCGACAATTCCTATCTTGGAGAATATACTGGCATTACGGATGCCAACGGTACCGTAAGCTTTAGCTTCATTATGAGCCCTATGGCGGGATTCAATAATGTCATTGTTAGTAATAGTGCCCTCAGCAATCAGCCGCTAAAAAGCACTTCCATTGAAGGCATATTAAGCGATGCTACTCGTCTCACGCTGGCGTCGATTCCCTCATCGCCCATATATGCGGATGGCCAGACCGGCTATACATTCCAGATCCGGGCGCTCGATAACGATGGTAAACCGGTCAAATATAAATATGTCACCGTGGTCAAAAATGGCGACGTGGATAACTCGGTGGGCGTGCTGACGAATAATAACGGGTATGCATGGGTCGATATCGGCGCATCCCATTACGTCCAGGACGTGACGATCGAAGCGTCGACACAGGCCTTGAATAACTCGACGATCACTAACTCGACGATCCTGAGATATGTCGCAGGGCCGCCATCGTCCATCAAGGCCTTTGCGAACCCGTATGTGGTGGCCAGCTCCGACGTGCTCACCCCTCCCGGCATGACCGATGTCCACCAGACGGATATTACCACAATCATAACGGATAGCTGGGGCCATCCCATCAGTGGACAGCAAGTCGCCATTTCTTCACTGGATACGGCGCTCGGCGATATATCCGGCCCGTCGCTCGGATATACGACGGCTAGTGGCGAATTTACGACTCAGTTCAAATTGAACAACGGCGTTTATGGAGAAGACCTGACGATCGGTGTGCCCATACGAGTGACGAGCGGCTCGCTATCGGACACCTGCTATATCTATTATACGAACCGGTCCTTCCTCAGCGTAAAATCGTCCATCGAGCCGAACAATAACCTATCGGTGAACGACACGATCAATGTCACCATAACCGTAAGGGGTATCGGATGGAAGATACGGCCGCAGAACAGCAGCATTTCCCTCATATTCGATTCCTCGGGCAGCATGGACTGGATGTCGAGTATCATATATCCCTACGACCTGAAGCCGGAATCCGGCTATATGCAGCCCTGGCAGTATACGAACTGGTCGGACCACAACGTCGACCCGCGAGACTGGCATTATATCGATACGTACGATTACGAGGGCGATGGGGCCATTCAGATCATGCTTTCGTCGAATTACCGCAATTATAGCTGGTATGGCAGCTACTATTATCTCAAAGTAATTGACCCCGACAATAATACATTTTCGACGGATAATACCTATTCGAGTAACGTCCAGAACTCGCAGAATGAAAATATAATAAAGTTCAACAACGCCCAGAAGGGACTCTATAGGATCTATGGCTCCTACGCATATAATGCGGCGATGGGTAACGTGCCCTATAATATGATGGTCCTGACGCAGCCTAAGCGGCTAGGCCAGGCCTCGGACCAGAATAGTGCCGCCAAAGTGGCCGCCAATGGCTTCGTCGACAATATGACGAACAGCCAGATCGGCGTGGTCTGGTTCAATGTGAGCAGCGGTATCCCGCAGCACCTGACGATCGATGACAGTGTCAACCGCTCCATCATCAAATCGTCCATCAATTCCCTGGCAGCGAGCGGCGGAACGAATATTTACCTGGGCCTGGACAGGGCGATCAGCGACTTTAGCTCGCCGTATTACATAGACGGTAATCGGAAATTCATCATCCTGCTCTCGGACGGCTATTCCCAGACACCAGACATGGACCTAGCTTCGGCCCGTACGGCAGCACAGCAGAACATCACGATATATACGATTGGCATGGGAATGCCCGATGACCTGAACCTCGGCGAGATCGCTAATATAACGGGTGGTAATTATTCCAGGGTATATACGGATGCGCAGCTCAACGACGTCTATTCGAGCATATCACGCGATCTCAGGGAAGTGGTCGCAAATTACACGGAGATGCACTTGCTGTCCAATTGCACGAATGTGAATAATACCTGGACGCCGGATGTACAATATATACCCGGGAGTGGCATCTTGCATTATCCCAACGGCACCGTCATCAATATGGATCCCGATCCCTATCCTTATATTGACTCGAATAATAGCTATAATATCGTCTGGAATCCGGGCACGATCAAGCTGAATGATACCTGGAGCGTCACCTATAGCCTGAAAGTCCTTAAGGACGGTAACGTCACTCCGATCCGGAACGATAGCTATATCTATTTCATCCGGGATGACGGCAGTTACGATACCCTATGGTTTAGCAGTCAAACCCTGTTCGTTAATGGCAACTCGAATAAAACTATGATGCAGCCCGGCTCGCGCCTATCGGTGAACATCACCAGTCCGCTACCTAAGACGGGGTCGGAGTTGAACTCCGTGTATCAGCCCATCGAGTGGACCGTCAATTACACCGGAAACGGTACATATCATCAGAAAATCTATATGATCCAGAAGGATGGGAGCCAGCAGATCATCGGCTACAGTGACGATGGCAATTATAGCGGAAACTACCGTTACATGTTAAACGCCGGACAGCTTAGTATCGGTAATTATACGGTCATGGTGTATGCGGATGACGGCATCTACGCGGACGACGATACCGTCGTGATAATCGTGCCTGATAACAGGGGGCAGATCATCCTAATATAGGGCGGGTAAAAATGATAAAAAAGGAATACTTGGTGATATCGTTAGTGCTAGTGATCCTGGTGGCCGCCTCGGCCGCAATCATCTATACGAATGGAACTCAGGAGTCGGCGCAAAGGCCCACAGGTTCCATTGTTCCCACACCATCCCCCATGATATTAACGTCGGATGAGCAGGTCTCTGCATTTACTGCACTGGAAATTGCCAATAATAGCGAATCCGTCAGCACGTGGATGTCAACAAATCGCGGCTCCGTCGCGGTGGAGAGTATCTCGACAGAGGCGAGCGTTGGGGGAAAATCAGGCGTCTGGACGATAATATATGCGGGAAGCCCTAATAAAGCTGGGGTACAGGTCACCGGAACCGGAGTGAACCTGACGACCTTGCCGGGCAGCTTCCCAGCCCATACGCTCGATATTGCCGGTCTTATCGATAGCGATAGGGCGATCTCCCTTTCGAATGATATTCTAAATAAAGAAGGATATACGCCCACAGGGCCCGCATCGGCAGAGCTGAGCTATATGGGGCCATACGCGGGCGTCTGGGACCTGAGCTTCCCTGTAGGTAATGATTATTATGTAATTCGTCTCGATGCAAAGACGGGCAGTCTAATCGGAAAGTCAATCGTGGGCGCAGGTGGCGTGAAAACCCAAAGCTCAAGTCTAGGATAAGGATGGGGCTGTTGTCGGATTAGAAATTTTCAAAATTACTTTTTTCGAATAATCTCATATGTAGTCACCCGCGGAGGCTGCTCGAGCGCAATCCCCAATAGACTGATACCTTTTAACTGGCCATATATAAACATTCGCCATGTAGCAGGCGATTAGAGTTTTTTATTTATATCCGTAGCTATTTATTAGTGATATAACGCTAACTGTCGTGATCAATTGCTTAAAGAAAACAAGATTCTACTAATTCTCATCATGGGAATGATGATGGGCTCCATCGACACCACCATCGTCCTGCTGGCACTGCCTTCGATAACCCAGAGTCTCAATGCAAACCTGTCTCAATCCATCTGGGTCATCGTCATCTACCTGATCATAGTGGCTGTAGCGACGACGCAGCTGGGCCGGCTCGGCGACCTGTTCGGCAGGAGCCGGCTGTTCAACCTCGGCCTGGTAGTCTTCACCATCGGCTCGGCGCTATGCGGCCTCGCGCCCGGCATGCTTTTCCTGATATTCTCCAGGGCCATCCAGGCCGTCGGCGGGTCCCTGCTGGAGGCGAACAGCGGGGCCATCGTCGCCGACACGTTCGAGCCCGCGAGGCGTGGCAAGGCTTATGGATATTTGAGCATGAGCTGGACTGTGGGCGCCATGGTGGGCATCGTCCTGGGCGGGATCCTCACGACTTTCCTGGGCTGGCGTTTCATCTTTTTCATCAACCTGCCCATCGGCATTATCTGCCTCATTTTCAGCAGGAGATACCTCAAGGACACAACGGTCGTGAAGGAAGACCTGGACCTGGCGGGCATGGCGCTCCTCGGCATCGCGTTAAGCCTGATATCGATCGGGCTGATCGATTACGTGGGCATTGGGGCCAGCGCGTTGAACCTGGCCTTAGTATGCATAGGCCTGCTATTGATACCCGTATTCATATGGTATGAAAGCCGGATACCGGCCCCTATCATACACGTCGACACCTTTAAGAACAAAGTGCTCCGCTCTTCCATCCTGGCATCGTTCTTCCAGTCGATGGGCTACCTCTCCCTGGCATTTCTAATGACACTATATTTACAGGGTGTACGGGGCCTGAGCCCACTCGACGCGGCGCTGTTCATGGTCCCAGGCTACATATTGAGCAGTGTCCTGGCGCCGACCATGGGAGGCCTGGCGGACAGGTTCGGGGCCAGGATCATCGCCACATTGGGCATCGCGCTGATGTGCGTAACAGTCATCCTTTATATGACTCTCGGGGTCGATACTCCGCTATATATCGTCGTGCTGGCGTCGCTCTTCTCGGGCATCGGGAGCGCAATGTTCTGGCCCGCGAACAACAGTGCAGTCATGGCCAACGCCTCGGCCGACCGCCACGGGAGCACGTCGGGGCTCCTGAGGACGATGGCGAACATCGGGACGCTGGGGAGCTATGTGCTCTCGATAACGGCAGCCTCCGCCTTCGTGTCCCGGGAGACGGCCTTCAGCGTATTCCTGGGCACCTCGAAGCTGATGGGAGGCCTCACTCCGGCATTCCTTACCGGGCTCGACGCCGCCTTCGGCCTCTCGCTCATTATTCTGATCATCGCAGGGCTGTTTTCGCTAACACGGGGCAAGGAAGAGCGGTCGGCCAACTCCTGGGCATAAAGCGCCACGACGATAAAAAAATGAAAGCCCAGGGATATAGCAAATAATAAGTATTACTATCGCGATATTGTACCCGTCACTTTACGCTTACAGGAGCATAATTACATGGAAACTCAGGAGATCGAGCTCATCACTAAAAAGCTGGCGCTCCAGAACGCCTACAAATACGGAAAAGCCCCGCAGGCCGGGGCGGTCATGGGTAAACTGCTGGGTACCCATCCGGAACTCAAGGCGCAGGCGAAGGAGCTCATGCCCATTATCAATAATGTCCTGGTAGATGTCGGGAAAATGTCCCCTGATGAGGTGAAAGCGAAGCTGCAGGGCATCGCGCCCGAGCTGATCGATGAGCTTCACGTAAAAAAGGAGACGCGGAAAGGTCTCCCGGAACTGGATATATCGAACGTCAAGCCAGGACAGAAAGTCACGCTGCGCATCGCCCCGAACCCGAACGGGCCGCCATCGCTGGGCAATGCCCGGGGCATCATCGTGAATCATGAGTACGCCCGGATGTACGATGGCGTCTTTATCATGCGGTTCGACGACACGGACCCATCCATCAAGCGGCCCATGCTGGAGGCCTACCAGTGGTACGTCGACCAGGCGAAGTGGCTTGGCTGCCCTCCTGATAAGGTCGTTATTGCCTCGGACCGGATCCCACTCTACTACGAGTACGCCGAGAAGCTCATCGAGATGGGCAAGGCTTACGTCTGTTTCTGCGACCATGACTCGTTCAAGGAACTGAAGGATAAGGGCGAGCCCTGCCCTCACCGTAATGCATCGCCCGAAGAGAACATGAAGAATTGGAAGGCCATGCTTAACGGCGACTTCGAGGAGAAGGTCGTGCTCCGCATCAAGACGGATATTAAGCATAAGGACCCTGCGTTGAGGGACTGGGTCGCTTTCCGTATCGTGCGTGAGCCTCACCCGAGGACGGGCGACAATTACATCGTCTGGCCGATGCTGGACTTCGAGTCTGCCATGGAGGACCACTTTCAGGGTGTGACCCACATCATCCGGGGTAAGGACCTCATGAAGACTGCGGATAAGCAGCGCTATGTCTACGAGTATTTAGGATGGGAGTACCCGCACGTAAGCCACTGGGGCAGATTGCGGCTGCTGGGCTTTGGCAAGTTCTCGACGAGCGTCATGAAGAAGGGAATCGAGGCGGGGGAATACACCGGCTGGGACGACCCGCACCTGCCCACGGTCGCCGCGCTCAGGCGCAGGGGCATCGAGCCCGAGGCCATCCGGAATGTCATGGTGAACATGGGCGTGACCGAGACGGATATCGAGTTCAGCATGGACTCGCTGTACGCCGAGAACCGCAAGATCGTGGACCCGCGGGCGAACCGGTACTTCTTCGTCAAGGACCCCGTTCCACTCAAGGTCAACGGTGCGCCGCAGACGACGGCGAGAGCCCCGCTGCACCCGCTGGATCACAAGCGCGGCTTCCGGGAGATCTGCGTCTGCGATAACCCCGAATTACTCGTCACGTTAGAGGATAAGGAGCAGATTAATGTAGGCAGCATCTTACGCCTGAAAGACCTTTACAATGTTCGCGTTACATCGCTTGACCCGCTGGAGGCGGAGTACATCGGCAACGATCTTGCCGTTTTGAAGCAGGGCGCGAAGATCATCCACTGGGCTCCGACGAACGGGTTTACCGTTCGTGTGCTGGGGCCTGACGGCGAGTTCCACGGCGTGGCCGAGCAGGGCATCCACGACGAGCTGAACAACGTCGTCCAGTTCGAGCGGTTCGCGTTCTGCCGTATCGATTCGATAAACGGGGTCATCGTGGCATATTACACGCATCCCTGACTTTTTCAATTTTATCGTCTGTCGATGTTTTCGCTTTTCGCTGATTTGTTCTGATTTTTATTTGCGACTCCTTCGACGGCTTCATGCAGGGCATTATCTCCGATGACCTTATTACTTTCTTTCGATTTTATAGGGGCGGCTTTTAAGCCGGCGCCCGGCCAGCTCCACATATTCTTTATCAACTTCATAACCGACATAGTGGCGGTTTAGCATTTTTGCGGCCACGGCGGTGGTGCCGCTGCCGATGAACGGGTCCAGGACGACGTCGCCTTCAAAGGTGTAGAGCTTGATGCAGCGGGATGGTAGCTCGACCGGGTAGGGCGCAGGATGGCCGATTTTTTTCGCCGACTCCGAGCCAAAGGACCAGACGCTC